>NZ_JAEKEG010000069.1 GCF_016651255.1 Pseudomonas sp. TH10 | reverse complement strand
CGGTTACACAACAACGGGCGTCCCGACAGTCATTGCCATGGCGGTCAGCCGCGACTGCTGGAGATCGGCCGAAGTGGCTGTCAATGGACAGCGGCCCTGGCCTTGGCCGACGGCTGCACCCTGGCCGCTGGCGCGACGCTTGGAGGCTGTGAAGCTGACTTCATACTGGCCCGGCATCTGCCGGATGGGCAACTCGATCACCAGTTCGGTGATGGCCTCGGCTGGGTCCGCACCCGGCTGAGTCGCAACCTGGACACAGCGACTTCACTGACTGCACAAACAGATGGCGCGATCGTCGTTGGGGGTTATTCGCTCGACGGCAATTACCGGGCGATTGTGGCGCGCTATCTGGGGTGAATGACGCACGGGGACTTTGCCTGCACTTGATATTCCGCTGGTCTTACGGCAACTTGCGCGCTTCTTAAAACAAGGAGCAGCCGATGTCCGGTTCAATGGCCCAGGCGTTCGCGCAAAACTTTCTCGGGCACTCGCCACGCTGGTACAAGGCGACCATCGTCGGTTTCCTGATCCTCAATGCGCTGGTGTTATGGACGGTCGGCCCGGTCGCTGCCGGCTGGCTGCTGGTGATCGAATTCATTTTCACCCTGGCGATGGCACTCAAGTGTTATCCGCTGATGCCGGGCGGGCTGCTGCTGATTGAAGCGCTGCTGCTGAAGATGACCACACCGCAGGCGTTGTATGACGAACTGGTGCACAACTTCCCGGTAATCCTGCTGCTGATGTTCATGGTGGCCGGTATTTACTTCATGAAAGACTTGCTGCTGTTCCTGTTCTCCCGGCTGCTGCTCGGCGTGCGGTCCAAGGCATTGCTCGCGCTGCTGTTCTGCTTTTTATCGGCGTTTTTGTCGGCCTTTCTCGACGCCCTGACCGTGACCGCCGTGATCATCAGCGCAGCGGTGGGCTTTTATTCGGTGTACCACCGCGTGGCCTCGGGCCATGACCCACGCCTGGACAGCGCTTTCTCCGACGACCGTCATCTGCCGCAACTGCATCACGATGACCTCGAGCAATTTCGCGCCTTCTTGCGCAGCCTGTTGATGCACGGCGCCGTCGGCACAGCACTGGGCGGTGTTTGCACCTTGGTGGGCGAGCCGCAAAACTCTGCTGATTGGCCACGAGATGGGTTGGCACTTCGCCGAGTTCTTCCTCAAAGTGGCCCCGGTTTCCTTGCCGGTGCTGGTAGCGGGCCTGGTGACCTGCGTGCTGCTGGAAAAGCTGCGCTGGTTCGGCTACGGCACGCTGTTGCCGGACAACGTGCGCGCCGTACTGGCCAACTATGCCGCAGAAGATAACGCCGAGCGCACTTCTCGCCAGCGTGCTGCACTGGTCGTCCAGGGCCTGGCGGCGCTGATCCTGATCGGCTGCCTGGCCTTCCATGTGGCCGAGGTGGGGTTGATCGGGTTGATGGTGATCGTGCTGATCACGGCATTCACCGGCATTACCGACGAACATCGCATTGGCAATGCCTTCAAGGACGCCATGCCCTTCACTGCACTGCTGGTGGTGTTCTTTGCGGTGGTAGCGGTGATCCACGATCAGCAGTTGTTCGCGCCGTTGATTCAGTGGGTGCTGGCCCTGCCCGTCAGAGCAGCAACCGGGCATGTTGTTCATTGCCAACGGCCTGTTGTCTGCCATCAGCGACAACGTGTTTGTCGCAACCATTTACATCACCGAGGTCAAGCAGGCGTTTGTGTCGGGCCATATGAGCCGCGAGCACTTCGAGACCCTGGCGATTGCGATCAACACCGGCACCAACCTGCCGAGCGTGGCGACGCCTAATGGCCAGGCGGCATTCCTGTTCCTGCTGACCTCGGCAATCGCGCCGCTGATTCGCCTGTCGTATGGGCGGATGGTGTGGATGGCGTTGCCGTACACCGTTGTGATGGGCGTGCTCGGGTGGTATGCGGTCAGCTATTGGTTGTAACCACAGAAACCTGTGCGGCCACGCGCCCCTGTGGGAGTAAGGCTTACTCGCGATGAGGCTGGTGAATCTGGCTTCAATGGCGCCCGACAGGGCGTCATCGAGCGAGCCTTGCTTCTACAGTGCGGCGCGGTGTGGGTGGTTGAGGATGTACTGCTCAATCGCCTGGGCCACGCCGTCTTCGGTGTTGGGGGCGGTGACCACGTCAGCCTGGCGCTTTACCGCCTCCTCCGCCTGACCCATGGCAATCGACAGCCCCGCACAATGGAACATCGCCGGGTCGTTGCCGCCGTCACCGATGGCAGCGGTGTGCTCCAGCGGCACGCCAAGGTGTTTGGCCAGGGTCGCCAATGCCGTGCCTTTGTTGGCTTCCAGCGCGGTGACATCCAGATACACCGGTTGCGAGCGCGAAACCTGCGCCATGCCGTTGACCTTGGCCAACAATCGCGCCTCCAACTCAACCAACAGTTCAGTGTTGTTGCTGGTCGCGACAATCTTGTCGATGCGCTCCAGGTACGGCTCGAAGCTCTCAACCACCACCGGCGGATAGCCGAGGCCATGCTGCTCGCGCGGGACCATCGGCCCGTGCGGGTCCTTCAGCAGCCAGTCGCCACCGCTGAACACCCAGATTTCGACATCCGGCTGATCGGCGAAGGTTGCCAGCGCAATCAGCGCGGTGGTCGCCGGCAGGTAATGCGCCACCAGCAAACTGCCGTCCGGGTTGACGATGGTGCCGCCATTGAACGCCGCTGTCGGCACATCAACGCCCAACGCCTCGATCTGTTGCAACATGGCTTTCGGTGGACGCCCGGTGGCCAGGCTGAACAACACGCCGGCCTCGCGCAACGAACGGACAGCATCAAGGGTGCGCTGGCTCAGGGTGTGATCGGGCAGCAACAGCGTGCCGTCCATGTCACTGAGCAGAAAACGGATAGGTTGTTTCGGCAAATCACTCATCCGAGACCATGCCAGACGCGGCCATCGCGAGTCAGCAGGTCTTCGGCAGCTTGCGGGCCATCTTCACCGGCGGCGTAGGTCTGAATGCTTGCGTCCTGCTGCCAGGCATCAAGGAACGGTTGCACCGCACGCCAGCCGTTCTCGATGTTGTCGGCGCGCTGGAACAGCGTCTGGTCGCCGGTCAGGCAGTCGTAGATCAGCGTTTCGTAGCCGGTCGACGGCTGCATCTCGAAGAAGTCTTTGTAGGCAAACCCCAGCTCGATGTTAGCCATGTTCAACGCCGGCCCCGGCCGTTTGGCCAGCAGGTCGAACCACATGCCTTCGTTGGGCTGGATCTGGATGCGCAGATAGGTCGGTTGCAGCTCGTCGACTTCGGTGTCGCGGAACTGCGCGTACGGCGCCGGTTTGAAGCAGATGACAATCTCGGTGTCGCGCACGCTCATGCGTTTGCCCGTGCGCAGGTAGAACGGCACGCCGACCCAGCGCCAGTTGTCGATCATCACCTTCAGGGCGACATAGGTTTCGGTGCTGCTGTCGGGTGCAACGTTGGCTTCTTCGCGGTAACCGTTCAACGGCTTGCCGCCGACTTCACCCGCGCTGTACTGACCGCGCACCGAGTTGGCCCGAGCCTCTTCGACGGTCCACGGGCGGATCGCACCGACCACTTTGGCCTTCTCGCCACGCACCGCATCGGCACCAAAAGCGGCCGGCGGCTCCATGGCAACCATGGCCAGCAACTGGAACAGGTGATTGGGCACCATGTCACGCAGCGCACCGGTGTGTTCGTAAAAACTGCCACGGGTTTCGACGCCGACGGTTTCGGCGGCGGTGATCTGTACGTGGTCGATGTAATGGTTGTTCCAGAACGCTTCGAACAGGCTGTTGGAAAACCGGCTGATCAGAATGTTCTGTACGGTTTCCTTGCCCAGGTAGTGATCGATCCGGTAAATCTGGTTTTCCGACATCACCTTGAGCAGGCACGCGTTCAAGGCCTCTGCAGTCTGCAGGTCGGAGCCAAAAGGCTTTTCGATCACGACGCGGCGAAACGCTTCGGGGGTTTCTTCGAGCAGCTTCGCCGCGCCCAGTCGACGCACCACTTCGCTGAAGAAACGTGGCGCGGTGGCCAGGTAGAACACCGCATTGCCGGTGCCGCTGGCGGCGATTTTCGCCGCCAGGGCTGAATAGGTGCTGTCGTCCAGGAAATCGCCCTGGACGTAGCTGATACCTTTGGCGAGCTTGGCCCACAAGGCCGGATCAAGCATCTGATCGCCCTTGCCGACCTTCGCCGCCGCTTCGGTACGGATGAAGTCTTCGAGCTTCTGCGCGAAGGCCTCATCGGTAATGGCGTTGTGGTCAACGCCGACGATCCGCAGATTCTCGTCAAGCAGGCCGTCGCGACTGAGGTTGTACAGCGCTGGCATCAGCAAACGCTTGACCAGGTCGCCGTGGGCACCGAACAAAAACAGCGTGGTCGGTGGTGCGGGTTCTGCCTTGGATTTTCTACGGATCGTATGGGTCATTTCTTCGGTGTCTCCACGTGGCCGCCGAAGCCGAAGCGCTGGGCCGAAAGAATCTTGTCGCCAAAGGTGCCTTGACCGCGCGAACGGTAGCGCGAGAACAGCGAGTTCGACAGCACCGGTACCGGCACCGCTTGTTCCATGGCCGCTTCGATGGTCCATTGACCTTCGCCGCTGTCGGCGACGGAACCGGAGAAACCGTCGAGTTTCGGATCGCTGGCCAAGGCATCGGCGGTCAGGTCGAGCAGCCAGGACGACACCACACTGCCACGACGCCACACTTCGGCGATGTCGGCGACGTTGAGGTCGAAACGCTGATCTTCCGGCAGACGCTCGCTGGACTTGGTCTTGAGGATGTCGAAGCCCTCGGCGAACGCGGCCATCATGCCGTACTCGATACCGTTGTGAATCATCTTCACGAAGTGGCCCGCACCGGCAGGGCCGGCGTGGATGTAGCCGTGTTCGGCACGGTGGTCGTCGGACTTGCGATCCTTGGTGCGCGGGATATCGCCCATGCCAGGCGCCAGTGCGGCGAACAGCGGGTCGAGGCGCTGCACGGTTTCAGCGTCGCCGCCGATCATCATGCAATAGCCGCGCTCCAGGCCCCAGACGCCGCCGGAGGTACCCACGTCGATGTAGTGCAGGCCCTTCTCGGCCAGGCTCTTGGCCCGACGGATATCATCCTTATAGTTGGTGTTGCCGCCGTCGATGATGGTATCGCCAGCTTCAAGCAGAGTGCTCAGGGTGGCGATGGTGTCTTCGGTCGGCGCGCCGGCCGGCAGCATGACCCAGACGGCACGTGGCTTGGCCAGGCCGGCAACCAGTGCCGGGAGGTCGGCGACGCCGGTGGAGCCCTCGGCGACCAGGTTATCGATGAAAGCGGTATTGCGGTCGTAAACAACGGTGGTGTGACCGTTGAGCATCAGACGCCGCGCAATATTGCCGCCCATGCGGCCCAGTCCAATAATCCCGAGTTGCATGTGCTGATGCTCCTTACTACAAATAAATGTGTGTCATTGGTTATAGCCCAACGCGACTGATGGAGGTTAGTCAGACAGGTTGCGATGAAGTTTCCGTGCATTGTGCCCGAATCAGACTGATAACGCCCCGAAACGTGGCGAAGACACACCGACCACGAAAAATAAAAAAGTTCCCTTCGCGGGCAAAAGAAATCAAAATTGCAGCCGATAGTAAGTCAGCGCCCGACGTCGGGGGCAGGATCACAGTTGAAACACCATTTGCGAGGTGAGCAATGGGCACAGTACAAGCAGCACGGCCAGCACAAACTCTCTACGTCACGATCCGTCGTGATGAATTGCGCCAGTTCAAAGAAGAGCGCGACCTGCTGAAGCAGGAGCTTGCGCAATTGCGCCAGCTGACCCAAGGCCACCAGCCACAGGCCCTGCCAGTACTCCACCGCGCCTGACCGCCCTGCAGGGGCGAGCTCGCTCACGAAAAACGAGACGCCGCTGCGGGCCATCAGGCACCCAGCGTCATCGTTCACGCCCATAGCGGGCAAGCTGGCTCCTGCAACTCACAAACTTTTCACACCCGCTCATTGATACTCCTGCGCCATTGTGGCCGCTCGGTAGGCGTGCCGCGCCCGTTCGTCCACCAGTTTCCACTGGCGGCGGTCGACGATTATCTAGGCTGGAGTGCTGAATGGCATTGTTCAAACGCAGCAAAACGACTGCGACAGGTTTCGACTGGGCCGGACTTCTCTGGCTGTTCGTTTTCTTCTGGTACTTTTCCGGTATTACCCAGCTGCTGATTCAGTTGACCGGCACCTCCGGGTTCACCGGGTTCCGCCAGGCGTTCGTGATGAGCGCGATCTGGCTGGCGCCGATGTTGCTGTTCCCCAAGCGCACCAAACTGCTCGCCGCCGTGATCGGCATCGTGTTGTGGGCCTGCTCGATGGCCAGCCTGGGTTACTTCTTCATCTATCAGCAGGAATTCTCCCAGAGCGTCATCTTCATCATGTTCGAGTCGAACATCTCTGAAGCGGGCGAGTACATGACTCAGTACTTTGCCTGGTGGATGATTCCAGCGTTTCTTGCCCACACCTTGTTCGCCTACTTCCTCTGGACTCGCCTGCGCCCGGTGTACCTGCCCCGTGGCCGTGCGTTCGTGGCAGCCATGGCGATTATCGTGGCCGTCGTCGGCTATCCGCTGGTCAAGCAGACCATGCGCACCGGCAGCTTCGCCGGCGGTTTCGAAAAATTCGAAACACGCATCGAGCCTGCCGTGCCGTGGCAGATGGCCGTGGCGTATCACCGCTACCTCGACACCCTCGCCGAAATGCAGGGCATGCTGCACAGCGCCAGCAAGATCCCGCCGCTGCACAACCTCAAGGATGCCGGTGCCAATCAGCCTTCCACGCTGGTGCTGGTGATCGGTGAATCGACCAACCGTCAGCGCATGAGCCTCTACGGCTACCCGCGCAAGACCACGCCAGAACTGGACAAACTCAAGGACCAGCTCGCGGTGTTCGACAACGTCATCACTCCGCGCCCTTACACCATCGAGGCGCTGCAACAGGTGCTGACGTTTGCCGATGAAGAACACCCGGATCTGTACCTGTCGACACCGTCGCTGGTGAGCATGATGAAACAGGCCGGCTACAAGACCTTCTGGATCACCAACCAGCAGACCATGACCAAGCGCAACACCATGCTCACTACATTCTCCGAGCAGGCCGATGAGCAGGTGTATCTGAACAACAACCGCAACCAGAACGCGGCGCAGTACGATGGCGACGTAATCGAGCCGTTCAACAAGGCCCTGACCGATCCTGCGCAACGCAAACTCATCGTCGTGCATTTGCTCGGCACGCACATGAGCTATCAGTACCGTTATCCGCCGAGCTACGACAAGTTCCAGGATCGCGATGGTGTACCGGCCGGCGTGCGTGACGATCAGTTGCCGACCTACAACAGCTACGACAATGCGGTGCTGTACAACGATTTCGTGGTCTCCAGCCTGATCAAGGACTACGCCAAGTCCGATCCGAACGGTTTCCTGCTGTACCTCTCCGACCACGGCGAAGACGTCTTTGACTCGGTCGGCCACAGCACGCTGGGACGCAACGAAAACAAACCGACTGCGCCGATGTACACCATTCCCTTCATGGCCTGGGCTTCGCCGAAGTGGCGTGAAAACCATGACTGGAGCTTCGCCGGTGATCTCGGGCGGCCGTATAGCAGCTCGCAGTTGATCCACACTTGGGCGGACATGGCCGGTTTGAGTTTTGATGAGCTTGATCGCAGCAAAAGCCTGGTCAGCGACAGCTTCAAGCCGCGTCCGTTGCTGATCGGCAACCCGTATGAGCGTGAACAGCGAGCGTTGATCGACTTCAGCCTGATGAAACCCAAAACCGTGGAAGTCGTGCAGCATTAATGCTGCCAGGCACCCCGCAGCAAACAATATAATTATCGTTTATCACTAAATACTCGCCGCCCTCCTTCGTCTTTGAGCAAACGGAATTTTCCCTCAACGACAAGGAGTCGGCTGCGATGTTCGCGCCTATTACCCGTTCCATGACTTTAACCCTGGGCCTGTGCAGCGCTGCACTGAGCCCGGACCTGCTTGCCGACAGCGAAATTGAAAAGGCTCCGGTCGCCGGCGCCCTCGAGCTGACCGCCACCAGCGTCACCGCCGAAGGCTTGGGCACCACCACTGAAAACACTGATTCTTATACGACCGGCGCGATGAGCACGGCGACGCGGTTGAACCTGTCGATCAAGGAAACCCCGCAATCGGTGTCCGTGGTCACTCGTCAGCAAATGGACGATTTCAAACTCGGTACATTGTCCGAGGCCATGCGTCAGACCACCGGGGTCGTTGTGCAGCACCTCGATTCGGACCGCGTGAACTATTCGTCACGCGGTTATTCGATCAACAACTTCCAGATCGACGGGATGCTCAACACCTTCAGTTACATGAAGTCCGACTCCGACACCATCATCTACGACCGCATCGAAGTCGTGCGCGGCGCCACCGGCCTGACGACGGGCGCCGGGGATCCGTCCGCGACCATCAACATGGTGCGCAAACGCCCGACTGCGCAATGGCAGGCCAAGACCGGTGTCAGCGCCGGCAGCTATGACAATTACTACACCTACCTGGACGTTGGCGGGCCATTGGCCTTCGACGGGCGCCTGCGCGGCCGCAGCGTGCTGGCATACCGTGACAGCGACTCGTTCCGCGACAAATACCAGCAGCAACGGGAAGTCGGCTACGGCGTGCTCGAAGCTGATCTGACCGATGCCACCACCCTGGCGGTGGGTTACGACTACCAGAACAAACAGGTCCAAGGCAGTTCCTGGGGCACCGTGCCTTACTGGAATGCCGATGGCAGCAAGGCCGGTCTCGGGCGCTCGACCAACATGGCGACCTCGTGGAGTTCCTGGCCGCTGCGCGACAAAACCGCCTTCGCCACCCTCGACCAACAACTGGCGGGAGGCTGGAAACTCCGGGCGGCGTATACCCATCGCAAAAGTGACTCCGACGGCAAAACCTATTACGGCGGTGGAGGCTTTCCCGAGGCCGACCGCAGCGGCATGACCGCCTACATGGGCCACATGATCGGCGACCAGAGCATGAACGCCTATGACTTCAATGTCTCCGGGCCCTATTCGCTGCTCGGTCGTGAACACGAATTGATGTTCGGTTATGGCGAAGCGCAGCGCAGCGACAAAAACCCTTACACCGACGGTCCGATGGCTGATGACTACGCGATCGTGCCGGACTGGAAGTACATGGGCGATATCGGCAAATTCTCCGACACGGTGACCAGCCTCACCGGGTCCACCAGCAGCACCGAGCAGAAAGCCGGTTACCTGGCCACACGCCTGAGCCTGACCGATGAGTTGCACGCCGTACTTGGCAGCCGCTATGGCAGCTGGAAATCGTCGAGCACCACCAATAGTTACGACGCCAATCAGGTGTTGAGCGCAGTGGACGATACCAGCCAGAAACACAACGACATGTGGACGCCTTACGCCGGGTTGCTCTACGACATCACACCCGAGTACACCGCCTACGTCAGCTACACCGACATTTTCAAGCCGCAAACCAATCGCGACGCCAACCGCAAGTACCTCGAACCGGTAGTGGGCAGCAACTATGAATTGGGACTCAAGGGTAGCCTGCTTCAGGAGCGCCTCAACCTGGCTACGGCGCTGTTCTGGAGCGATCAGGACAACGTCGCCGAGCTCGACGATTCGGTGCCACCGGATCCGGTCACTGGAGAGGAGTTCTACAAGGCCAATGGCAAGGGCACCAAGGTCCGGGGTTTCGAAGCCGAACTGTCCGGCGAGGTGATGGCCGACTGGAACATGACCGCCGGTTACACCTATACCCACTCGGTCAACGGCGAAAAGAACCGCACCAACACCACCGCGCCCCTGAACATGTTCCGCCTGTCCACGGCCTATCGGCTTCCAGGCAACTGGCATGCGCTGACGGTGGGCGGAGCGCTTAACTGGCAAAGCGAGATCTACCGCGCCGCGAGTCGCCCGGTGGGGCGCAACGCTGCAGGCAATATCATCACCCAGCGCACCAACATCAGCCAGGACGCCTACACCCTGGTCAACCTGATGTCGCGCTACGAGTTCGACCAGCACCTGTCGGCGTCGCTCAACGTGAACAACCTGCTCGACAAGAAGTACTACGAGAACGTCGGCTTCTATAACGGCAACTACTGGGGCGACCCTCGTACCGTGACCCTGAGCCTGGACTGGAAGATTTAAAAGCAGTTAATTCCCAATTAACGGAATCGGCGGATAATGCCCTTTCAACATTGCTTCATGGAAGAAAGGGCACCCGAAACCTGTAGTGGGAGGCACACCATGAAATCTACAACCCTGATCCTCGCCAGTTTGATGATGCTGGGCACGACAGCCGCCTGGGCGGAAGGCGGCGCTGAACGCATGCGCTATTACTACGAGACCTTGCGATTGAGCCAGCAGGCGAATCAGCAACAGCCAGCGCCGCAGGTGCGGGTTCCGGACGATCAGACCGCACAAATGACGGAGCACTACAAACCATAACGAGCTCAAGGCTGTGGCGAGGGAGCCTGCTCCCCGCCTCGCCTGGTTCAGGTCTTACAGCGCCTTGGTCCAGAACAGCATGCGACCGTGGGCCGGATCGAACATCCCGGCGGCGAATCCGAATTTGCCATAAGACGCCTGGGCAATGGCGTTACCCTCCAGGACCTCCAGGGTGATCTTGCAGCAGCCGCGCTGGCGGGCGATGTCCTCGACCTTTTGCAGCATCTTCTGACTCAACCCCAAACCGCGAAATTTCTTCACGACGGCGACATCGTGCACATTGACCAGCGGCTTGCAGGCAAACGTCGAAAAACCCTCAAAGCAATTGACCAGACCGGCCGGCTCGCCGTTGACGAAAGCCAGGACGCTGAAGGCGTGTGGCCGCTTCGCCAGTTCGCCCGCAAGGTTTTCCAATACATCGACCGGCAGCGAATGTCCGCCTCCCATCGGGTCTTCTGCATAGTGGTTCAATACCAGGCTGATGGCCTCGGCATGCAGCGCATTGGTGTAGCTGGCCTGAAGTACCAGAATTTCTGCGGATTCCATTTCCATCCTCGATCACACGTGAAGTAGCAGCCTCTGAATCTATCAAGCGCGATCGCAAATCAAAAGCAATGCGGCCAATGTTGCTCCCACAGCATTGCATACCAGCCTGCCGATCAATGCCCCCAGATCAATGCCTCGGTCCATCCGAGCTCGGCAAAATCCTCAGCCCGTAAGCTCGCCTCCCCCACGCAAAAAACTCGTCCAGCTGCGGCGGCTGCACCGAGGTTGAGCTGAGCATTGCATGGACCTGCCCGCGATGGTGAATCTGATGTTCGAACAAGTGCGAGAGCATGCGCAATCGGCAATCATGCTGCGGCGTGTCACGGGCAATGGTCACGATCTTGCCCAGATCGCTATCGCGCATCTGCTCGCAATAAGCGATCAGCCGCCGGTCCACCAGCGCCTGTTCGCGCTGCAGATCGGCAGCCGTGGTGACAGGGCTCATCCAGGCTGAAGAACACCTGGCAATCGGGATGCGGATCGTCACCGCGCAACTCGCGCTCCAGCGCGTCCACGTAGAACCAGTCGCAGGTCAGGATGTGGTTCAAGGTGGCTGTGAGACTGGGGAAGAAGCTGACCCGTGGTGCCGCCAATTCCTCAGGGGCCAAACGGCCCCAGGCCTTGGCCAGTCGGTGATTGGCCCAGGCGTTTTGATACGCCATGGTCAACAAATGATGGGAAAGCGGCTGGGTCATGTCGGCGCCCTCTTCAATCAAGCTTCGGCAAAGCGCTGCAATTGCATCTCTTGCAGGCGACTGAGGGTGCGGCGGAACGGGAATTCCAGATAGCCCTCGGTGTACAGCGCGTCCATCGGCACGTGCGCCTCGATGTACAGCGGCACTTTGCGGTCGTAGCACTCGTCGACCAGCGCGATGAAGCGGCGCACGCCATCGTCGTGTACCGACAGCTGCGGTAATTCGCGATCACCCGCCACGACTCGCTCGGCGCCGTCTTCAGTACCTCGGGCGATTCGCCCTTCGCGCTTTTGTGCACTGAGGTTTGGCACCTCGCCCAACAGAATAGCGCTTGAAGGTGTCGCACAGGACCATGAAGTCCATCGCGGCGAAGGGTTGCTCGCACAGGTCGGCGTAACGACACCACAGCACGCTTTTGCTGGCCTGTACCACGGGCAGCGACCGGTGACCGACCGCGATCGGCTCGCTGGAGACCGACTGGCCGAGGGTCAGTGTCCGGAACACCTCGTGCAGGGCACTGGGCTGCCTGGGCTCTGCGACCCAGTAGCGCTGCAACCCGGTGCCCGGATGCAGGCGATGGTCTTCAGCGCCGTCCACTGCGATGACCTGCATGTGCGCCTTGATCGCGGCGATCGCCGGCACAAACCGATCACGGTTGAAGCCATCGGCATACAAATCGTCCGGCGGCAGGTTTGAGGTGCAGACCACCACCACGCCTTCGTCGAACATCACTTGAAACAACCGCCCCAGAATGATCGCGTCGCCAATGTCATTGACGAACAGTTCGTCGAAGCACAACACCCGCACTTCAGCGGCAAGCTCTTTGGCCAGCGCGCGTAGCGGATCGGCAATGCCGCTCAACTGGAACGAGCGCTGATGGACCCAGCCCATGAAGTGATGAAAATGCTGACGCCGGGCTGGCACGCGCAGGCTCTGATAGAACTGGTCCATCAACCAGGTCTTGCCGCGCCCGACCGGGCCCCACAAGTAAACGCCGGTAACGGCACGGGCCCCGGCGTGCAGGGCTTCGTGGCATTTTTGCAGCGCCCAGACGGCGTGCTCCTGAGCTTCATCCTGGATGAAGCCCTTGTGTTCGATGGCGTGCTGCCAAGCGCTGAGGGGGGCGTCGAAAGTCATGCGCGGCAGTATGCCATGAGCGCTTGGGCGCTAGCCGTCAGCCAGTGGAAAAATACCTTGACGAGCAATATTACGTGCGTAATATTACCCGAATATCGCACGACATTCATGTCGAGCCGCACCGCTCGCTACAGGAGTCACCGCCATGCACTACAAAGTATTCGGCCGTAAAACCGGCTTGCGTGTTTCGGAGCTGGCCTTGGGGGCCGGCAATTTTGGCACGGGTTGGGGGCACGGCGCGGAGCGCGACGAGGCCATGCGCATTTTCGACGGCTATCTGGAAGCCGGCGGCAACTTCATCGACACCGCCAATGGTTATCAGGCCGGACAGTCTGAGAGCATGCTCAGTGAGTTCATCGCGCCGGAGCGCGATAGGCTGGTCATCGCCAGCAAATACACCTTGGGTACCACTCCGGCAGACGGCATTTCACACACGGGTAACAATCGCAAGAATATGGTCCGGGCTGTCGAGGAGAGCCTGACCCGCCTCAAGACCGATCGTCTTGACCTGTTCTGGGCGCACATGAGCGACGGCGTCACGCCAATGGAGGAGATTCTGCGAGGTTTTGACGACCTGGTGCGTGCCGGCAAGATTCACTACGCGGGTCTGTCGAATTTCCCGGCGTGGCGCATTGCCCGGGCCGATCTGCTGGCCGAGGTTCGCGGGTTTGCGCCGATTATCGCACTCCAGGTCGAATACAGCCTGGCTGAACGCAGCGCCGAACGTGAGCAGCTGCCAATGGCCGAGGCCCTGGGCCTCGCCGCGACCTTGTGGTCGCCCCTGGGTGGCGGGTTCCTCACGGGCAAGTACCGCAATAGCGACGGGGATAACCGCGCAGCCAAGTTGGGCATGCTGATCCACGCGGAAAAAGGCGCCCGCGAGACCGCCCTGCTCGATACGCTACTCGCCGTAGCCGGGGAACTGGCTGCCAGCCCGACCCATGTAGCGATCGCATGGCTGCGGGAAAAAGCCCGGCAGTCGACGACCGCGTTGATTCCGATCCTGGGTTCGCGTACCCGTGAACAGCTGGACTCGACCCTGGGGGCGTTGGCGGTGGAATTGGATGCCGGGCAAATGGCGCGGCTGGATGAAGTGAGCGACGTGCCCAAGGGCGTGCCGCATGAAACCCTGGCGGGCTCCTTTTCACGCTTCAGCGGCGACCGGATCCTGGACCTGCCGAAGATTCCGGTCGCCTGACCGAATCACTGTTTGACCGGCTTGCTCGCGAAGCGCTGGTGAACGCACTATCGCCATCGCGGGCAAGCCTTGCTCCTGCGGGGTATTGTTTCACCGGTCGACCTTGTGTCTGGCCGCATACAGGCAAAGCATTTCCATCGCCAGCGTAGCGGCCGCCAGGGAAGTGACGTCGGCGTGATCGTAGGCCGGAGCAACTTCCACCACGTCCATGCCGACCAGATTGATCCCGCGCAAGCCGCCGAGAATTTCCAGCGCCTGCACCGTGCTCAGGCCGCCGCACACCGGGGTGCCGGTGCCCGGAGCAAACGCCGGATCAAGACAGTCGATGTCGAACGTCAGGTACACCGGGTTATCGCCAACCCGCGCACGGATCGCCTCGACGATTGCCTCACAGCCACGGCGATGCACTTGCCGCGCATCAAGTATCTGGAAGCCCATGGGGTCGTCGTTGGTGGTGCGCAAACCGATCTGCACTGAACGCGCCGGATCCACCAGACCTTCGCGTGCCACGTGCCAGAACATGGTGCCATGATCGACGCGTTTGCCCTCTTCGTCTGGCCAGGTGTCGCTGTGTGCATCGAAATGGATCAACGACAGTGTGCCGTGCTTGCGCGCATGGGCCTTGAGCAGCGGGTAGCTGATGAAGTGGTCGCCACCGAACGTCAGCATGGCACTGCCGGATTGAAGAATCCGCTCGGCGTGGGCCTCGATACTTTCCGGGATGGTGTGCGGCGAGCCGTAGTCGAAATCGCAGTCGCCGTAATCGATCACCGCCAGATGATCGAACGGATCGAATGCCCACGGCCAGTGGCGCTCCCAGGCGATCCCGGTGGAGGCGGCGCGAATGCCCCGTGGGCCGAAACGCGCGCCCGGACGGTTACTGGTGGCAGTGTCGAACGGCACGCCGCTGACCGCCACATCGACGCCACGCAAATCGCGGCTGTAGCGACGGCGCATGAAACTGGTAATACCGGCGTAGGTACTTTCGGCGGAAGTACCGTAGAGGCTGTCACGGGTCATCGCCTGATCGTTGATCATTGGCACGTCCATCGCGTATTCCTTGTTTTGACATCTACGGAGTGACGCCACAATGCGCGTTCGGATACATTGGCAAAATACCAACTTTGTTATCCTGGCATTATCACGGAGTAATGTTTGATGCTTGGCCAACTTCACGACCTGGACCTGCAGCTACTGCGTCTGTTCGTACGCGTAGTCGAGTGCGGTGGTTTCAGTGCCGCCCAAGGCGAACTTGGCTTGAGCCAGTCGAGCATCAGCCAGCAGATGGCCAAGCTTGAAACCCGGCTCGGCTACCGGTTATGCAGCCGTGGCAAAGGCGGGTTCAACGTCACGCCCAAGGGCGAGCAACTGCTGATCGCCGTGCGCACGCTGTTTGAATCGATCGAAACCTTTCGCCATCAATCCAACGGCGTCGCCGGGCGCTTGATCGGTGAAGTGCGTTTGGGCATTTCCGAATCAGTCGAGCCTGCGGTACTGCAAAGAGTCGCCGAGGCGATCCGGCGGTTTCGCGAGCGCGATGAATCGGTGCGCATCGAACTGATCAGCGCCATGCCCGGCGAGATGGAGCGTTTGCTGCTGCAACAGCGGCTGGACCTGGCCATCGGTTATTTCTCCCTGGCGCAGCACGCGTTTGACTACCGTGAACTGTTCAGGGAGAGCCAGCAGCTGTACTGCGCCCCGGGCCACCCACTGTTCAGCACCAACGCGCCGCTCGCCCAAACGCTGCAGGCCAGTGATCGCGTGGACCACCCCTACCGCTTCCTGCGCCGCGACGAACCCTTTCAAGGGACCCCTTGTTCGGCGCGGTCGGAGCAAGTGGAAGGTACGCTCGCGTTCATTCTGTCGGGCCGGCATATCGGTTATCTACCCTGCCACTACGCCCGAAGCTGGGAGGAAAAAGGCTTGTTACGCGCGGTACAGCATGATGGAACCCGTTTCGAAGTGGCATTCCAGCTCGCCCGCCATCGCGCCCAGTCGCCAGGGGATGCGCAAAAGGCGTTCGAAGAAGATCTGCTGGCCGCTTTCAAACCCGGCACTTGAGGTTTCTCGCACCGCCGCAGCAGGATTTCTGTAACCCTTGGTTACTGTTTTCACAGCTTTCCGGCATCCTGCGCCTCCATTTTCTGACCCGGCCCCGCCTCACGGCGCGCAAAACACCATGACCGCCTCTGAAAAAGTCCCGCGCAACAACGATCTGATCTACGGCCTCAACGACCGTCCACACCTGACTGCCACCGTGTTTGCCGCTCTGCAGCACGTGTTGGCAAGCTTTGTCGGCATCATCACGCCGACCCTGATCATGGGTGGCGCGCTCGGCCTGCAAAGCGAAATTCCCTACCTGATCAGTATGGCGCTGTTCGTTTCCGGCCTCGGCACCTTCGTCCAGGCCAAACGTTTCGGCCCGGTCGGCTCGGGGTTGTTGTGCCTGCAAGGCACCAGTTTCTCGTTCATCAGCGTGATTCTCAGCGCTGGTTTCATGGTCAAGGCCCGTGGCGGCGGCACCGATGAGATCCTTTCGACGATCTTCGGCGTGTGCTTTTTGCCGCCTTCATCGAAGTGGTTTTGAGCCAGTTCATCGGCAAACTGCGGATGCTGATCACCCCGGTGGTCACCGGCACCATCATCACGCTCATGGGGCTGTCGCTGATCAAGGTGGCGATGACCGATATCGCTGGCGGCTTCGGCGCCACCGACCTGGGCGGCGCCCACCACCTGGCGCTCGCCGCTCTGGTGCTGGGCACCATCATCGTGCTGAACCGGGTCGACGTGCCATTCCTGCGTCTGGGGGCCATCGTCATCGGCCTGACCCTTGGCTATTTCGTGGCCTGGATGATGGGTGACGTCAGTTTCTCGAACATGCCCGACGTGCCTCTGATGAGCGTGCCGGTGCCGTTCAAATATGGCTTCAACTTCGACTGGGTCGCCTTCGTCCCGGTGGCGGTGATTTTCCTCGTTTCGCCGCTGGAGGCTGCGGGCGACCTGACGGCCAACTCGATGATCTCGCGTCAGCCGGTCAAAGGCCCGTTGTACATCCGCCGAATCAAGTCCGGCCTGCTTGCCGATGGCCTCAACTCGGCCATGGCTGCGGTGTTCAACAGCATGCCGATGGTGACGTTCGCGCAGAACAACGGCGTGATTCAACTCACTGGCGTGGCCAGCCGCTACGTGGCGTTTTTCATTGCCGGGCTGCTGGTGATACTGGGACTGTTCCCGATGATTGGCGCGGTGCTGCAACTGATGCCGAAACCGGTACTCGGCGGCGCTGAACTGGTGATGTTCGGCACCGTCGCCGTTGCCGGGATCAAGATCCTCGCCGAGGCCGGCCTGCATCGACGCAACATGCTCATCGTGGCGATATCCCTCGGCATGGGCCTGGGCATCGCGGCGGTACCGGAGGTTCTGCGCGAACTGCCGCAAGCGCTGCACAACATCTTCGAATCGCCGATCACTGTCGGCGCGTTGTGCGCTATCGTCTTGAATGTCTTCCTGCCGGAAGAATTCATCGAGCTGGAAGAAGATGATTTTGACCCGGAAGCGTCGATTCTTCAGGTCATGGAAAATCCGGACATGCCGGCCAAAGGTGAACCTGCCTCGGCGGCAGCTGTCGCACAGTTGAACCGCTAACGTCTGGCCTTGGCAAAAAGGGCTGAGCCGGCAACGGTTCAGCCCTTTTTCGTTGAGAGACCGTTTATGCGCCGTGTCCATGCCGTCATCCTGTCGCTGCTTCTGCTGTCCCTCAGCGCCTGCGCGCTGTTCCCCAACCGTGATCCGGTGAACATCAATGTGGTCGGCCTCGAACCGTTGCCGAGCCAGGACCTGGAAGTGCGCTTCGCCATCAAGTTGCGCGTGCAAAACCCCAATGAAACCGCGATCGACTACAACGGCATTGCTCTGGATCTGGAGGTCAACGGCCATTCGCTGGCGTCGGGCGTGAGCGATCAGAGCGGTTCGATTCCTCGCTTTTCCGAAACCATCGTCAGCGTACCCGTCAGCATTTCCGCGTTCTCGGTACTGCGCCAGACCCTTGGCCTCAGCCAGACACAAACCCTCGACAACCTGCCTTACGTGTTGCGCGGCAAACTCGCGGGCGGTGTGTTCGGCACCATGCGTTTTGTCGACAGTGGCAAGCTCAGTTTGCCAGGGACGACGTCCGGCACCTGGTAACGTTCACTCAGGAGCTCGATTAACATGGATGCCGCACCCACGCTGTACACCGAACGTATGATTTTGCGTCCCCTGGAATTGGCCGATGCCGCTGGCATCCAGCAGCAGTTCGCGCATTGGGAGGTCGTGCAGTACCTCAACGCTTTGGTGCCCTGGCCCTATCCCGCCGATGGTGCACTGACTTATCTGCGAGACATTGCGCTGCCGGCGATTGCCGCGGGCAAAGAGTGGCATTGGTCGATTCGCCTGAAATCCGCACCCGAACAATTGATCGGCAATATCAGCCTGATGGACGACCCGGACAATAATCGCGGTTTCTGGATCGCGCCGCAGTGGCAGCGCCAGAGGTTGATGGCCGAGGCCAGTGCGGTGGTTACCCATTACTGGTTTGAAACCCTCGGGCGGGAAGTGTTGCGGGTGCCAAAAGCGGCGCCGAACATTGGTTCGCGCAGACTCTCGCAGCGTGGCGGGATGCGCCTGGTACGCACGGATGAAGGACGATTTGTGGGTGGATTATTTGCGCGGGAGATCTGGGAGATCACCCGAGAAGAATGGCGCAATAGGCAATAGATCGGACCGCGGGCTTCACCCGCTCACCCACCGATGGCTCAACCACACCGGGGCGAAGATCGCGGCATGGAGACACATGATTCCGACCATTAGAAGTCATCGATATCAATTATACAGTTTCTACCCTTGGATTTTGCGCGGTAGAGCGCGGCATCTGCCGAGACCAACAACTGCTTGAGAGTGGATCGCGATTCACTCATTGAGGCACACCCGATACTGACAGTGATTTTTATTTCCCCACCGGCTGCGTTTACACTAGATGCTTCAATGCTGCTCCTGAGTCGCTCCGCAACGACTGAAGCCTCGAGGCTATTGCTCTTAGGCAACATAATGGCAAACTCTTCGCCTCCAAACCTGGCGATAGTATCTCCGGGCCGAAGAACGCCCTCGGCGATTTTAACGATAGACTTGAGAACCTCGTCACCCATGGGATGCCCCCAACTATCATTCACATGTTTGAAGTGATCAGCGTCCAGCATGATGATCGATACTGAGTGGCCGTATCGGCTTGCCCGAGCAAACTCTTTCTCCGCCAAGTTGAAAAAGTGAGCGCGATTAACTGCGCCCGTGAGATGGTCTTTGGTGAGTAAGTTGGCCAGGTTGTCACTCGACACCTTCCGCTCGGTGATATCTCGACACACAACGGTATAGCCGGAAAACTCGTCATGTTCTTCGCGTAGAACGGCGATCATGGTTTGAGCAAAAAAAGTGCGTCCTGATTTGTGTTGGCACAGATAGTCTCGTGAATGCCAACCTTCTTCACGTGCGAACGTGAGATGTTCATCAAAAACATCAACATCCACGACTGGCAAGTTACAGAATCGGCGCAACGTCTCTCCAATAGCCTCGGATTCCGTGTAACCTGTTAAACGCTCTGCCGAAGGGCTCCAGCTATTGATTACTCCCTGTTTAGTCAGGCCGAGCACTGCAAAATCATTGACTATGGTATAGATCGCATCCAGCCATGAGTCGGTCTGCCTTAGTCGCCTTTCAGTCGCAACCTGGCAGGAGATATCAGTCAAAACCGTTATCAGAACCTCATTATTGACTTTCACAATCGTACACGCTAGAACAACACCCCCTTCCGATGCGGGCGACACGTGAATTCTGTGACTTACACATATTGACCCGCATGACTCTCTAAAACTTGTTACCAGGTTACGTAACTCAGGCGCCACGGAAGAAAGCGTTTCGAACAGATTTTCAAGTCCGGAAAACTTGACCAGCGGCATCAACAATTGTGTTGCCATGGGATTTAGCATATCAATGACACCTGTGGGATTGGTTCTTACCAATCCCACAGGTGATAGATACATGAATGAGAGCAATGCTTCGTATTCTGACTCGATTGAGTCAGCATCCTGCTCAATACTGTTCATTTTCTTGCCCATTCAACCAATAGGAAGCGGGTGTCGTTATCCATTTTCTTAAGTAGTCTCATTCTAACGGGGATTGGCCGCATTCTAAGTGCCAGAACGTAAGAAATGATCACATCCAGCTCAGGTTCATTCTCAAATCTTTGAGCGACCATGGCGTTATTCAAGCATGGAGCAATTTCCAAGAATAAATTTTTCCCTACAACGCGTGCCTGGCGCAGGGCCGCGCTTGAGGCCTCAAAAGCATTGTAAATGACTACTTTTGCAGCGTCATCAAAGCCAATAATCCCGAAGTTCAGAGTATCCAGTTCATCAGGCGCGTCTAACAATGATTCAATTGAAGCCTCTTCAAACGTCAGGTTCATTTCCTACTCACTCGCAAAATTAAATTAAAACGCCTTGGGCGCCCGCCCCCTACACAATCGCGTAGCAATAGTGCCCCTTTGGCATTTAATGAGAACATTACACTGACCGCAGATTATCCTCTTGAAAAGAGTTCGGCTTCACGGTAATAATCTGCACGATCTACGCTTTTTGCCAGGCATCAGGAGCAATCTGAGCCATTTTTTGAAATGCCGGCCTGGCGAACCAAAACCCTTGCATCAGATAAACTCCGCAGTCGGCAAGAAAATCCCGCTCCTCGGCATGCTCGACGCCTTCTGCAATGATTTTAATATCCAGCTCTGCACATATCACGACAACACCACGCAGTATAGCCTGACGGGAGCGATCGCGATGGATATTACGCACAAGTTCTATATCAAGCTTTATAAGGTCCGGTTGAAAGTCTGCGAGCAGCTTCAACCCTGAATAACCTGAGCCAAAATCATCAATTGCTGTCTGAAAACCGAACTCACGATACTGACGCAAAATATTGGTCAGATGATGATTGTTATCAATATATTCACTTTCGACTGTCTCGAATATCAGCCGACTGATCGGAAAGCCATGAGTTCGCGCGGCATCCAATGTGCTTCTAATGCACATTTCTGGACGGTAAACTGCGCCGGGCAGAAAGTTAATTGATAGATTTTGAGTCATGCCAAGTTGTGCGGCAGTGAAAATAGCCCGCATGCGGCAAAGCTGATCGAATCGATAGAGGTTATTATCGTTTACTTTCTCAAGCACCTTCCGAGCGCCCTCACCATTGATGCCTCTAACCAACGCCTCATGTGCAAAAATCGATTGATCGCGCACATCCACAATTGGCTGAAAAGCGAACGAAAATTCCAGATCAAGTTCGCGAGTGTTTTTGCAACCTTGGCATCCATCTGACAAAGTTAATGAGCCAGGAAAAGTTTTCACGTCGCGCTCCAAAAATCAACTACCATTTCCACCGTAGCTGTTCTAACAAAACTTTGAGCATTCAAATAAATACGAGATTAACTTTCGACGAGGCAAGGATTACCCAGGAAATTTGATTGTAGCAGTTTATTTGCATAACGGCGCTCCCCTACGAATAACTGCACGATTTTCAGTCCTAAGAACACTACAACGAGGTCAAAAACGTTTATAACTTAGGCACTTACCCTTATTTAAGCCCCGCTGATCTTTTGTATTTATAGAAGCGTCGCACGTGGAATCACGACGATTCTGTCGTTTGTGGAATCTCACTGAACGGCGCAGCACTGCGCAGGCGACAAGGCTGCGCCAGTCGCAACGTATTGCGCCCCAAGCCCTTAGCCTCATAAAGCGCCGCATCCGCCCAGGCAAGCAGGCTGGCGGTGGTATCGCCGTCATCTGGCATCACAGAGCAAACACCGATACTGATGCGCACCGCAATACTTGCGTCACCGAACTGCGCAGGTGTCTCGGCCAAAGAGGCACGCAGTTGATCAAGCACAGCCACGGCTCCTTCGGGGCTCGTACCAGGCAGCAGCACCAGGAATTCTTCGCCTCCATAACGACCAATACTGTCGGAATGACGAAGACGCTCGGTCAGATGGTTAACGCAGTGGCAAATCACTTCATCACCCGCCAGATGACCATGGACGTCATTGATCTGTTTGAAGTGGTCTATATCGACCATGGCCACAGCAAGATAAGCATTCTCTCGGCGTGAACGTTCCAGGTCTTTGGAAAACTGCTCAAGGATAGCTCGACGATTGAGAATGCCTGTCAGAACGTCCCGCAGCGCCATTTGCTGGAGTAATGACTCACTGCGCTCCTTGGACAGCAGCACAAGCCCGAGAGAGATCATCATCGCGGTAAACGTACCGATACTGACCGAGATAGTCTGCTTGAGGTTGCTGACATCGTAGCGCATCTCGGCAGCCCCCGCCTAGCACAGCCACCACCCGCATGCCCAGGCCAATCAGGCTGATACTCGCCCCAATGATCAACAGCATCCGTGCACGGCCCTGAGCGGGAATGTAGCGGCGAGTCCAGTAGATGATCAATGCGCACTGCACCATCAACACTCCAGTGGCAGCGAGCATTCTCGGCTCCAGGGTCTCGATCAGGCTTGCCATCAACGTCAGCATCAGTACAGCCGGTGCGAAAACCCGCCACCAAGCCACTGGCAACTCGATAATCCGGAACAGGCTGGCACCATAGAAGGCCAGCGCCACCGCGAGTAATGTGTTGGCGGCACCGTAGGTCAACCATAATGGGGCATGACCGTAGAAGGTGTAGCCAACGTAGGCCAAGGCGTGGGCCAATAAACCAAAGCCAATGGTGAGCAGACCGTCACGCTGATTGAACTGGCCGACCAGAATCAGACAAAACGCCATGATCGTCGCGACTAACGCGACACAGGCGAAAAGCGTGGGGGTATGGGCAATCATGGAGTCTCACAAGACGCTGCTGGAAATAGCTCTGATCGTGAGTTTAGCTGAGATGGCGGACTGCCAGTATCTGTTTGTCGGACGACGGTGGTCAGCGAGGACGGGCTCAGATGTCGCCAAGGGAGGCTAGGCTGGCGAAAAGTCTTCGAGCACAGGTTTCCAAACCGCATCCATCAAAACAGGCAGCATGAAACATTCTTAATACACGAATGAGATTTATTCCCATAGCCTTGCCGGGCGTTTTTGAATTACCCCGTATGAACACCTACGAAAAGCGCACCCTCCTTCAGCGGCTACGGATTTCCTCATGCAGCACCTCGTGCGCTTCATCTCAAGCGTTGGTTTAATGCTGGCAGGTCAGACCTTTGCATACGCAACGACCTACCCTGTCACCGTCACTGATGTTGCCAATCGCCAAGTAGAAATCCTTCAAGAACCCAAGCGCATCGTCCTTCAGGACGGTCGAGACCTGTTTACGCTGGCCCTGCTTGACCGTCAGGATCCGTTCCAGAGAATTGTGGCCTGGAACAACATCGTCAAGCGCGCAGACCCCAACACCTGGGAAGTGTTTGAGCATCAGTGGCCAGCGTCAGCTAACCGGGCAACCGACATGAAGTTCGGCGACGAGGGCGATCTCAATTTAGAGGCCATCGTGGCTGCGCATCCCGACTTGCTGGTGTTTCAGACCCGTGCTCGGGCATCTCTGGAGAATGCCGGCGTTGCGTCGAAACTGGCAGCGCTGAAGATCCCGGTAATATTTGTCGACAGCGACCTCGATCCGGTGACCAACAGCCAGAAGACCGTCGAACTGCTCGGGAGAGTTCTTAACCGCGAAAATGAGGCCCGGGCCTACCTGGATTTCTACCGAAGCCGTCTTGCGAGTATCGATCAAATCATCAAGCAACATTCACATAGGCCAGTCGTATTCGTAGAAGCGAAAGCAGGACAAAGTGGTGCCTCGGCATGCTGCTTCACTCATGGCGATGTGTACTGGGGTAAGTTGGTCGAAGCCGCCGGCGGACAAAATCTCGGCTCAAGCTTACTGCCGGGCGCGACCGGTGACGTGACACTGGAAACAGTGCTCGGCAAACAGCCAGACGTCTACGTGATGACCGGTTCGCAGTTTCCTGGTTACACCTCAGTTGCGCCTGGGTTCGGCTTCGGCGACAGCGTGAAACAACCCATGATCGATCGCTCTATGAGCCTGTTGCAGGAGCGTCCAGGTTTTGCTCAGTTGAAAGCCAGCCAGAACGGCCGGGTGTTTGGTATCTATCACCAGTTTTATGCGAGCTCCTGGAACATCCTCGGGCTCGAGTATCTGAATCAGGCGTTCTATCCCGACAGTGCTAAACGCATCGACACGAGCAACAGCCTGTCAGCCCTGTTCGCACTCACCGGATTGAAAACCGTACCCGCCATCCTTTACTCGCGCGCACCTGCCAATGATTGAGTACCGACCGGCCATGACGATGCCAACCGGCCTTGCGGCGCCCTCCTCGCAGGTTCGCTACACAATCACCATATGGCGACGCAGTGCACTGCTGATGATTCTGCTGGCATTCGCTGTCATGGCGTTCGTTGCCGATCTGATTGTTGGTTCGGGCACACTGACGTTCAATGAAGCGGTATCAGGACTGCTTAATCCTTCCAGTGTGGATACCAGCGTACGTGTAATCCTTTGGGAACTGCGGATGCCGATGACGCTGATGGCCGTGCTGGCTGGCACTTGCTTATCGCTGGCCGGGTTGATGATGCAGACTGTACTGGACAATCCGCTCGCAGAGCCCTTCACGCTAGGCATTTCGTCCGCTGCCGGTTTTGGTGCGTCGCTGGCACTGGCGTTCAATATGTCGCTCGGCCACGCGTTGCCAGGCTTCGGGGCCGACCTGGTCGTCACCGCCAACGCCTTCCTCTTTTCGTTGCTGACGGTCGGGATCATCCTTGTGTTGTCGCGCGGCCACGTTGGCCTGCAAGCCATCACATTGCTCGGCATCGCCGTGCACTTTGTGTTCAGTTCACTGCTGGGCCTGGTCCAGTATGTGGCGAGCACCGATCAGCTACAAAGCATCGTGTTCTGGCTGATGGGCTCGCTTCAGCACGCCACCTGGAACAAAGTCACGATGTGCGCAGTGATCGCAGGGGTGGCCATCCCGCTCGCGCTGGCACAAGCCTGGGCTTTGACCGCGCTGCGCAGCTTCGGTGAACAGGCCGTGTTGTTCGGAATTCCAGTGCGTCGGTTGCGCACAACCATGCTGTTGCTGGCCGCACTGTTGGCCGGTGCGGTCACCTCGGTGGTTGGCGTGATCGGCTTTGTGGGCTTGGTGGCGCCTCACATGGCGAAGCTGCTGGTGGGTGAAGATCAACGCTTCACCATCGGTGTAACGATCGCCTGCGGGATTATCTTCGTAACCCTGGCTTCACTCGCCAGCAAACTCATCGTGCCTGGCGCCGTGCTACCCATTGGCATGGTGACCTCACTGATCGGTTTGCCGTTTTTCATCATCCTCATTTTGCGCGACCGGAGGCTGACGTCCCGATGAGTTTTTGCACCAGCAACTACCGGGTCACACTACGCGGAAGGCCCATCCTCAAGGGATTGGACATGGAAGTTTCAGGCGGCCGCACACTCGCTTTACTAGGCGCTAACGGCGCTGGTAAATCGACCTTCATGAAAGGCCTGTGTGGCTTGGTACCGGCGCAGGGTTCGGCCACCATCAACGGCACCCCGTTAATGGATGCTTCCCCTGCCCGCCGCGCTCAACTGATTGGCTATGTCGCGCAAGACCTCGCCAGTCTCGACGTTAGATTGTCCACCTATGAGTTACTCCTGCTGGCTCAACAAGGCACTACACGAGGCTGGAGGACGAGTCAGAATGCTCGACGAAAGGCCGCTGAAATGCTCGAACTGCTGGGCCTGCAACGTTTCTCCGAGCATCAGCCAGGGCAACTGTCTGGAGGCGAGCGGCAGATGATATCCCTGGCCTTGGCCCTTGTTCGCAGTCCCCGGTTATTGCTACTGGACGAGCCGACTTCTGCGCTGGATCTGGCCAATCAGTTACAGATACTTGATGCTGTCAGCAGCTATACGCGCAAACATAACATCGTCACGCTGGCGATTTTCCACGACATGAATTTGGCCAGTCGCTATGCCGACGACACAATGATGCTGCACCAGGGCCATGTGCATTGCAGCGGTTCGACAGGCGCCACGTTGACACCGGAAAACCTTGCGCACGTCTATGGCGTCGATTGCCGCGCATTGAGTGTCGACGCTGGGACATTCACCGCGATCTATCCAGTATCTGTACTGACGCCTGAACAACGAGCAGCCCATTAAATTCAGATTACCGTTTGCTAGCCAAAGACCCCGCGCAGCATGGAGGGTGCGAGTGATGTCTTCAAACAACAATCACCCGGCCAGCAAAACGCTACCGTTTCACCCGACGAGCATCCCTTTAACGTGCACGCAGCATGACGGCAGCCCGCACTCGGCGAGAGCCAAACGTGCTCATGCGCATGAACTCTTCGTGACTCACTGGCAGGTGCTGGCAATCGATGCTCTGACGGTGGCGGCTGTGATCCACATCCGGATCGTGCAGATACACAAACTCGTCGTCGCACCCTGTTATCAGTACCCAATGAGGGGCCTTCAACCGGGTGAATCGGTAGTTACTGATCAGTACCACTGGTTTGAATCCAGCCACAAGTGCTGCGCGGATATCAAAATTGGAAGCCTGCTCCTGTATGACGCCCGCTTGCGCCAAATCCTCAGCAAAGCTGTCTTCTACCAGCTTCATGATGGCCTTTTTTTCCGGACTGCGTACGCCCTCCAGAAACAGCGAGCCAAGTTGGCTAACCACCAGACGCACCTCAAAACCGCGCCGACAGGCAGCTAAAGCCAAGCCCTGAGGACTGCAGCCACCGTGTCCTGCGGTCATGAAGATGGTAGTCGCCTCTCGCCAGAGCTGAATTTCCTCCTTGCGACTCATTGGCCGGCTCGTCTCGATGGCAGCCATAGCCATCAGCAGACAGGCCGCGCCGCATGTGAATTCGGTGGTCTGTTGGTAATAGGGTACTTGACGTGTCGGCGACGGAGCTTGATGGAGAATTCGCTTCTCGTAACGCAGCGCTTCGGCATGATCTTCGTAGTAGTCCTCAACGACTGCGAAGCGCTGGTATCCATTGGCCTCATACAGGCTGATGGCAGCGGGATTATCGGCTCTGACCTCCAAACGCAACCATGCGCAGTTCCGGGAAAGCGCACGCGTTTGTGCCTCTTCCAGCAGCCTCTGGCCGAGGCCATGGCCTCGCCATGCCTGACTGACAGCGATTGAATACAGGCGTGCGAGTGATGTGCCACGATGAAAGAGCAACAGGGCATATCCCGCCAGTTCTTCCTGGCATTCGGCGACAATCAAACAACTATTGGCACGGCTGACCATCCAATGAAAATTGCGCTGGCTCAACCGATCAAGCGTAAAACACTCCTGTTCCAACGCGACCAATTCGTCGATATCGTCCGTCGCTGCAACGCGAAAGTTAAAAAGCATGGTGGCACCGTAATGTTTGAGTAACGAACCGGGACAGACCCGGATGTCCGTGATTTATTGAAGCGGCGTGTTCTTCAATAGGGATCGATTACTCATGTCAGCGGTGCAAACCAACGTGAACGAAGTATTGGACAAATCGGAACGTTCCACAATATCTCTCGTCGAGGAGCCTCCCAGCACGGGGCGTTCAGGCAGCCAGTTGCTGATCCTCGTCGAACGCAAGGAAGACTGGGCCAGCTACCTCCCCAGTGAAAGCCTGATGCTTGCCCAGGATTACCTTGAGCACAGCGACGACCTCCCAGGTCGCACGCAAGTGATCAACCTCTGCCGCAACTACAAGTACCTGGGCCAAGGCTACTACTGCTCTTTGCTTGCAGAAGCGCGCGGGCACAAGGTATTCCCGTCGGTGCGCATCATCAGCGAGCTGTCGCGCAAGGCGCTGTACGGGGTGGGTCTGGATGATCTTGAGCGCACCCTGGAGCGGGCGCTGGCCAACCATCCTTATGGCAATACCGAAGCCTTTACCCTGTCATTGTATTTTGGCAAAGCCACCATTGAGTCACTGCAAGAGATTGGCCGTCAGCTCTTTGAGGCATTCCCCTGCCCTATTTTGCTGGTGGAATTTCGCCGTGGTGAGACGTGGCAGATCGCCGGAATAAAACCCGGTGCATTGCACAAACTGCGTGATGAGCAACAGCATGTTTTTGCCAACGCCCTGGATGCCTTCAATCGGCGCACTTGGCGACAACCGGCGTCCAAGCGGATGGCTCGATACGACCTGGCAATATTGCAAGATCCCGCCGAGGCGCTGCCACCTTCCAATTCATTGGCGCTGGAGCGATTTATTGAAACCGGCAAACAGCTTGGCATCGATGTCGAACTTATCGAGAAAAAGACTATGCGCGCCTGGCAGAATTCGACGCGTTGTTCATTCGCGAGACTACCCGCGTAGACGACCACACCTACC
This sequence comes from Pseudomonas sp. TH10, assembly GCF_016651255.1. Lineage (GTDB taxonomy): Bacteria > Pseudomonadota > Gammaproteobacteria > Pseudomonadales > Pseudomonadaceae > Aquipseudomonas. Next base: position 31,458 of record NZ_JAEKEG010000069.1, on the reverse strand, counting down.
GTTTTGCCAAAAGAGCCGAGAGTGAAGGCCTGGTGGTCATCGATGATCCATCTTCCATCCTTCGTTGCACCAACAAGGTGTACCTGACTGACCTGCTCAAGCGACGCGGCCTGGGAATGCCAGCGACGGAAATCCTCTACAAGGATCGACCTCAGGAACTGGAGCAGGCAGGCCGTCGGTTGGGCTTTCCTCTTGTACTGAAAATTCCCGACGGCTGCTTCTCGCGGGGTGTCATCAAAGTCGCCGATGCGCAGGCGCTGTCGTCGGCAGCACAGGAATTGTTCGAGCATTCAGTGCTGCTGCTCGCTCAGGAATACTGCTACACGGAGTATGACTGGCGTGTAGGCGTACTTAACGGCGAAGCCCTTTATGCCTGTCAATACTTCATGTCCAAGGGGCATTGGCAAATCTACAACCACAAAGCCGTGCCAGGTGAAATAAACGGCATGTGCAAGGCCGTCCCGATCGAGCAAGCGCCGCCAGAGGTTGTGCAACTTGCAGTCGACACCGCACGGCTGATCGGCAACGGCCTTTATGGCGTCGACCTTAAACAAGCCGGTGACCGGGTGTTGGTGATTGAAGTCAACGACAACCCTAACCTGGATGCAGGAACCGAAGACGCCGTTTTAGGCGATGAGCTGTATCGGCGGGTGCTTCAAGCATTTATCCAGAGGCTGGAACTCAAACATCGCGGCCAGGCGTGGTAAGCGATGATCGAAGCCTACAGCATTCAGGAAGGTAACCTGTGCCAGGCGCCCGACGATCAAGCCAGCGTCTGGCTGTGCGTCGCACCGGATGCCGGCGAGCAGTTGCTGCTCCGGGAACGATTGGGGATCGGCGCCCAGGCGCTGGAGTCATCCCTGGACCCGGACGAAGTAGCGCGAATCGAGATCAAGCCAGACCATCTGTTCCTGATCTGGAAGCGACCGGAGAGCTTCGATGGCCGAGCGTTCAATGTGTCGTCGTTCGGAGTGGTGTTGAGCGAGCAGAGGTTGGTGGTGATCTGCGCGAGCAACTCACTTCTAGCAGGTTTGGAGAGCGACTCAGCGCTGAGCGGCCCTCTGGATGTGCTGATGGCGCTGCTGGCTGAAAGCGTGCATCACTATTTGGGCCACCTGCGTGTTGTCAAGCAGATGGCCCGCGAGGTACAGCAACAAGTCAGCCGCACAATGGATAACCAGCAACTGGTGCAGATGTACAATTTGAGCGAAAGCCTTGTGTACTACGTGAACGCCATTCAGAGCAATGGCGCGGTACTCGCCCTGCTTCGAAGCCATGGCCAGCGCCACGGGTTCGGCCCAAGTCAGCTGGACTCGCTCAACGATCTGATCATCGAAAACAACCAGTGCTACAAGCAGGCAGAGATCTATTCCACGGTGTTTTCCGGGCTGATCGACGCGCGTGGCAATCTGATGAACAACAGCATGAACAATTTGCTGCGCAAACTGACGTTGATCAACGTGGTGTTTTTGCCGCTGAACCTGATTGCGAGCATTGGTGGGATGTCGGAGTTCAGCATGATGACCGCCGGGACGCCTTGGTGGGTGTCGTTCCCCTGTTTGGTTGTTGGCATGGCTTCGATAGGCGGCGGCATGGCCGCAGCACTGCGGCGAGTGGCTTGATGAGCCACGCTTGAAGTTGGACCGAGCAGGACTATGCCGCCCGCCGCTCGCAGCGCTGTTGCTGCGCTTATGATCCCTACTTTGAACGCTGCCCGGCGGGCAGGCGGACCAATTTCACGGCAAAGGAATGCCCACGATTGTCAGTTCGTTTTTTTAAGCTTATCTTGTACAAGACCTATACAAGATAACCATCAATGTACAATAAAGAGCATTGGCCACTGACGCTGTACTTCGACGGTACATGCCCGCTGTGCGCGCGCGAAATCAAGATCCTGCAGCGACACGCCGTAGAGAGTCGACTGCTGTTTGTAGACATCAGCAGTGATGCATTCGACGCCAGGACACTCGGGTTCACGCTCGAGCAAATGCAGTCCTCGCTGCATGCCCGTTTTGCCGATGGCCGCTGGTTAACCGGACTGGACGCCACTCTATGGAGCTGGCGAGCCGCCGGCCTGGGGTTCTGGGCAACGCCACTGACATGGCGTGCAATCCGCCCTCTGCTCGCCGTGGGTTATCGCCTCTTCTGCCGATTACGCCCCCATTTGGCCTGGTTGCCTCATCCGGATGGTCGCCGTCGATGCGTCGACAGCTCTTGCACAATGCCGGCATCAAAACCCGAACCCGACGAGCATCTCACCTGCAAAATTAAGCAGCCCTAGAATGCTTCGCTCAGGTTCTTCCCCAGCCCGAACGCCCCTAAAGCCAAGGATGGCCGTCACATGAACCGCAGCATGGCTGCGAGGAATAGAAATGAACCCATCATTAGCCGAGCACTACCGTGAAATTCTCGTCAGCGTCGGCGAGAACCCTGAGCGTGAAGGATTGCTGGACACGCCCAAACGCGCAGCCAAGGCAATGCAATACCTGTGTAACGGCTACACCATGAGCCTTGAAGAAGTGATCAATGGTGCACTGTTCGAATCGCTAAACGATGAAATGGTCATCGTGCGTGATATCGAACTGTATTCACTGTGTGAGCATCACATGCTGCCCTTCATCGGCAAGGCTCACGTCGCATACATCCCCACCGGAAGGGTACTGGGGCTGTCGAAGGTTGCACGAGTGGTTGATATGTTTGCCCGCCGCTTGCAGATTCAGGAAAACCTCACAAAACAAATTGCCGACGCCATTCAGCACATCACCGATGCCGCCGGCGTGGCTGTGGTCATAGAGGCCAAGCACATGTGCATGATGATGCGAGGCGTGGAGAAGCAAAACTCGGTGATGACCTCATCAGTGATGCTGGGCGCCTTTCGCGAGTCGTCCGCTACGCGCCACGAGTTCCTGCAACTGATCGGGCGACCAGCTTGACACCAAAAGGTCGCGCCTTTCCGCGCATACCTTTCTTGCTGGCGGCGCCTTGGTCAGTCATGGGAATGCTGTCGAATTGTGTCGAAAGCATTTTGAAACCCCAAGTTGTCCTAAAATGATGTGACATTCACTGGGGCTCAGAAAATGATCAATGCAGAACTGCTGCAACTGATGGTTGAAGCATCCAACGATGGCATCGTGGTAGCAGAGCAGGAAGGCGACGAGAACATACTGATCTACGCCAACCCCGCCTTCCAGCGCCTGACGGGCTACGGTGTTGACGACATCCTTTATCAGGACTGTCGCTTTCTTCAGGGCAATGACCGCGACCAAAGCGGCCTGGCTACAATCCGGGAGGCAATAAAGAACTTTCACCCCTGCCGGCAAATCATCCGCAACTATCGCAAGGATGGCAGCGCTTTCTGGAACGAACTGTCGATTACCCCTGTGTTTAACGACGCAGATCAACTGACGTACTTCATCGGTATCCAGAAGGACGTCAGCGTTGAGGTTGAGGCTCGCGAGCGAGTCCGTGAACTTGAAAGTGAAGTGGCGCGATTAAAGGAACAATTGGCGCAATTGCGACGCTAAGCCTGACTGCGTCTAATGAATTGATGCCCGCTGCTCCTTTCAAGACCAATGAAGTTTGAAGTCAATGAATTACCATTGGTGGTGCACATGAGAGGAGATTTTCGATTCATACAGGTCACGAACCGCTTGCATCGACTCGTCAGAAATGGGCGCCAAGTCACTCGAATCACTATTGGCTTTGGCTTGCTGTGGATTCTTGGCCCCCGGGATGACAGTCGTCACCCCGGACTCCATCAAAATCCAGCGCAATGCAAATTGCGCCATTGTGACGCCCTGCGGCACTAAGGGCCGAAGTCGCTCGACGGCTTCCAGCGCTACATCAAAGGGTACGCCGGCGAAGGTTTCCCCTTTATCGAACGCCTCGCCATTTCGATTGAACAAGCGATGATCATCCGCAGCGAAAGTAGTAGCATTCGTCATTTTTCCACTTAGCAAGCCGGAAGCCAAAGGCACGCGAACGATAACCCCAACTCCACGTTTTTTAGCCTCGTGCATGAACAGAGAAGCGGGCCGCTGACGGAAGATGTTGTAGATCATCTGAACCGAAACGACACCAGGGTATTCGATAGCCTTCAACGCCTCTTCGACCTTTTCCACCGAAACGCCGTAGTGACGTATTTTCCCCGCGGTAATCATGTCCTCCATTACCTGAAAGACATCGGGTTGATAGTAAATTTCGGTAGGTGGGCAATGAAGTTGAACAAGGTCGAGACAATCTGTTTGCAGATTTCGGAGGGAGCGGTCTACGAAATCGTTCAGATTCGCTCGCGTGTAGCCTTCAGCCACATGAGGATTTAACCTCCTTCCAGCTTTCGTCGCGATAAAGGGCCGATCCCCGCCTCGCTCTTTCATCACATCTGCAATGATGCGCTCTGATCGTCCGTCACCGTAGACGTCTGCGGTATCGATGAACGTCGTGCCTTGATCAAATGCCGCGTGAAGTGCCGCTTTGGCATCGGACTCGGAAACCTCACCCCAGGCTCCACCGATGGCCCATGCACCAAATCCAATTTCTGAGACTTTTTCTGCCCGTGCGTCCAATGACTCGGTGATGCATATCTGATTCCTCTTCTCTGAGCCCTGCATGACGCCACTGGCGGATATTCCCAATCACGCGGTCGTTTGGCGATGCCATCGGTTCGTTGACGGGGTGGTGATAATCGCACAGGCTAAACTGAAATCAGTTCATCCAGTCAGTGAAGCCGAATCATCTATGACTCAGAAAAATCGCATCGATTTCGCAGACCTGAAAGTTTTCCTGTCCATCGTCCGATGGGGAAGTTTCAAATCAGCAGCTAAAGAATTGGGCCTGACTCCTTCGGCTTTGAGCCATGCCATACGGCGGCTCGAAGACCGCTTGGGCGCAAAATTACTGAACAGGACAAGTCGAGCCGTATCGCCCACTTTTTTGGGGCTGGATTTAGCGGAGCGTCTGGAAGATGGCTTCAACAAGATCGGCGCCGCGCTTGAAACGTTTGAAGCGCCAGGCGTCGGCAATCTGGGTGAGATTCGTCTCAATGTATTTGCAGATGCTGCCGATCTGCTGATCGCACCAGCACTCCCTGAATTCGTCCGACGCTGCCCAGGCGTGCGTCTAACGGTAGTGGTCGATAACAGGCCTATTGATATTGTGGCCGAGGGATACGACGCGGGTATACGCTACGGTCATCATGTTCCGAAAGATATGGTCGCATTGCCGTTGAGCGGGCCTCAGCGCTGGGTTTTGGTGGCCTCGCCAGGCTACGTCGAGCAACACGGAGCGCCAATGACCATAGAAGATCTGGAGCATCACACCTGTCTTCAACTACTTTTGGGAGATAACTCGAGCTTTCGCTGGGAGCTGCAGGTTGAGGGTGAGCGCAGGAAAATTCGTGTTCCAGGATTGGTGACCATCAATGATACAGCCACAACTATCTCTGCCGCTAAAGCGGGCGTGGGCATCGCCTATGTGCTTGAAGCACGAATAACACCGGAATTAAAGTCTGGAACACTGAGATTGATACTTCCCCAGCACGCATCCGCGGAAGATCCATTCCATATATATTACGGTAGTCGTAAATATAATCACCCAGCACTGCATATACTGATCAACATTATAAGAGAACAGCAATCCCTTCCAAACCTGATGCAGGCAATTTTTCACACGTCTGCAGCGTGCTGAGTTCTTCTCCTGTCGAACTCACAAAATCATCTTTAATCGAAGCGGAAACGCTAGCCAATCGGACTGATTTTTATCCGATCTATCAACCACCGCCCGGCTGGGCCGGGCAATGTGCTGGTTGCATGAACCGCAGAAATATCGATCTTTACACCGTCTCTGGGGATAGTCTCGACATCCAGCATCACCAGCGTTCCGTCCGCCAGATCTTGCTCGATCATGTGCAACGGCATACTGCCCCACCCCACACCATCTTTCAGAAAAGCGTACTTGGTTGAAAGATCGGCCAAACGCCAAGTCAGTGGCGACATCACGCCATAATCTTGTCCTGCCAACATTTCCGAGCGATCGGTTAACACCAACTGAATGTGCGTGGAAAGTTCGCGCCTGGAGATTTTGCCACTGAGTCGTGACAACGGATGATCGATGGCTGCGACCATGACCAGGGAAAATTCGCCAATGCGCTCGCTGGACAGTGTGGGAAAATTTATGGGCAACGATGCAAGGATGCCAAGGCTGCAACGGCCGTCCAGTATCGGCTGATAGCCGGCACCGAGGCCCTCTACGAAAATCTTCAAGCGGGTCAAAGGGAAGCGCTCGGCAAACTCTTTGACGACGGCTGTGATCGCTGAGGTGGGGAAAAACACGTCCACGACCACAGACAATTCCGGCTCAAGGCCGGACGCCATGAGTTTGGCCCGCGCTTTCAGAATATCCACGCCGGAAACGATATTGCGCGCATCTATAAGCAACAGTGCCCCTTGCGGCGTCAGCTTGGGGAAACGTCCCGAGCGGTCGAAAAGCACCACGCCGATTTGATCCTCCAGACTGCCGACCCAGCCACTGACAGCCGACTGCACTCTGTTGAGTTTTCTGGCGGCGGCCGAAAAACTCCCTTCATCCACCGCAGCGATGAAGGTTCTTAGCTGATCAAGCGATACGCCGTCGAGCATTTTTCCTCCGGACCATCTCTAAAAGAGATACATCGTATCTCAATATACCGTCTTTTAAGATTCAACCAACAAGGTCATCTTGTCCGTGAGCTTTTCATTCACACGACCCTGGTGACTTCATCATGCAAATCCTCCACCTCGATTCGAGCATGACTTACTCCATCATTGGTTCCGGCAAAGTGGGCAGCGCCCTCGCCCGCCAGTTCGCCCGAAGCGGCATCCCGGTCGGGATTGCCAACACAAGAGGTCCACTCAGCCTTGCAGCCCTCACCCTCGAGCTGGGCGACAGCATCGTTGCGCAGCCCCTCGAACAGGCCTTGAGCGCGGACATTGTGATTCTGGCCATCCCTTTCAGCGCTCATCGGGACATCGGTCGGAAGATGGCTTGCTGGGGCGATAAGATCGTCATCGATGCGATGAATACATATGGAGTGCCGCCCCAGGAACTCGGTGATCGAGCATCAACCGACGTTGTCGCCACCTCATTCGTGGGAGCCCGGGTAGTCAAAACCTTCAATCAGCTTCCTGCCGCACGATTAGCCGAACACCCTACGCAGGATGGAGGGCGCAGAGTGATGTTTGTTTGGAGCCGAGATCAAGATGCCAACATTATCGTTACCGAACTGGTCGATCAGTTGGGCTTCGCCCCGATATCGCTTGGTACGATCGATGAAGGAGGAAAACTGTTAGGGCTAGGCGGCGCGCTCATCCTTCAAAATATCGTCAAATATCAATAATCGGACAGCTGAGTGACCCTCTTTGGCGATGGCTGCGCAGTAGCAAAAAAATCGTAAAGAAATCGTAGATCGCCTTGAGTTCCGCCATAGATATTTTATCCTCCGGAATACATTTCGACGGAAGAACATTATGAGCAGCTCAGACTTGGGAATCATGATCATTTCAATTATTGGATTGTTCGGATTGGCATCTTTTGTTTTTGAGCATTTGAGCCGTAACCGCTCAACCAAAACTAACTATCAGAAATCCCCGATGGAAAAGCGACAACGTGAAGCCCGGTCAAAGAAAAATATCCATTACTAAAAAATTACCCTGATTTAACCACGCCACTTTAATCTTTATAAGATCTTTATTCTTTCGCTGCCAATGCTTTTGACAATTTACCATCTATCGAGACAGGCTACCTTCATTGCTGGGGAGAATGCCATGGACTTCATCTTTTTAGTACTCGGAGCGCTATTGTTCAGCCGGGTGGGCCTGGCGCGCGGCTCCACGCCGGAGACGATCTAAATTCACAAAAAACGATGGGAATTATTAAGTGGGAGACACGCAAATGGTTAAGCTCGCCGAACACCTCTCTGTTAATGACATCCTGCTCGGAGTAGATGTACCTAATAAGTCAGGACTGTTTGAACTTGTTGGCCAGCATATGGAACAGACACATAAATTGCCTCGGCACTGCGTTACGACCAGTCTTTTACGACGAGAGCAGGCGGGCAGCACCGGCTTAGGGGATGGAGTGGCGGTACCTCATGCGAGGTTGAGTGAACTTGATACGATTCATGCACTTTATCTACGGCCGAGGGGCCCTATGGCTTTTAATGCTTCCGACAGAAAGCCGGTTTCCGATATTGTTGTGCTTCTCGTGCCCGCCCCCGCAGCGCCTCTGCATCTCGATCTGCTTGCAGAAATCGCACGTTTGTTCTCCGATCATAATTTTCGCGAAGAGCTTGATCAGTGTGAAAATGAACAGGAAATCATGAGTCTTCTTGATCGTAGTTGATCAGCATAAAACCCTCGCAACTTAAGGCTCAAGAGATTATGAGTCGGTGGGGAATAAGGCGTTGCAGTTCTTTTTTCCCATCGCTGCCTAAAAATTTTTCTGGCGACCGCCCTCCTTAAGACGTTCGGACAACTTGACCAGTTCGGCGAGGGAGTCGGCTTTCATCTTGCGCATCAAGGCGCCGCGCCGTACCTTCACAGTGACTTCGCTGACGCCCAGCCTTGCGGCGATCTGTTTATTCAACAGCCCGGTGACCACCAGGTTCATGACATCACGCTCTCCTTCTGAGAGACAGGCATGACGACCCTGCAAATCATTCAAAGCCGCGGCCGCCTCACGCCTTTCGCGGTCATGGCGCAGGCCTCGTTCAATGGCGTCGAGAAGGTCCTGCTCGCGAAACGGCTTCGTCAAAAACTCTAGAGCGCCCGCCTTCATGGCTCTCACCTACATGGGGATGTGCTTAAGGCATCGCCTGCGCCAAAATGTCGCAGACTAACAAGGCGACAGGCATTGGTAGACTCTTCAACTCACCTTCGGTTGGCAGGACACATGCGCTCAATCATCATATTTGGGCTACGCATGACCTAACGTCCAGTCAGGCGGTATCAATCACCGTCATTTTGATACCATGGGATTTTTTAGATGATACGTCCACAGGGTTCACTGAACTGCTGGACGATCCAAAAGGCCTTAATCCATGAGTGTTTTGTTGACTCGCCGCAAGGTGGTTGCTGGTATGGGGTTGCTCGGTCTGGGCATCCTGACCGGCTGCGATTCCAGAGGAGAGCTGTCGTACAAATACGGCAAAGATCTGAGCAATCAGATCCTTGGGCGCACATTCAAGTTAAAGGATACTGACGGCGAGGTGAGAATGCTCTCGAGTTATCGAGGCATGATGCCGATGGTGTTTTTCGGATTTACCCAATGCCCGGCGATCTGTCCCACCGCCCTGGCTCGCGCAGTAAAAATCAAGAAACTGATGGGCAAGGATGGTGACCGCCTCCAGGTCATCTTCATCACACTGGATCCCGAACGGGATACACCTGCCGTACTCGACGCCTACGTCAAAACCTTCGACCCTTCATTTGTCGCACTTTACGGAACACTGGAAGAAACGGCTGCTACGGCCAAAGAGTTCGGCGTGTTTTACGAAAAAGTCCCGAGCGGATCAACATATACCCTGTCCCATACCGCGACGAGCTATGTTTATGACTCCAGGGGAACGCTACGCCTTGGATTGTCTCACTCGCTTTCTGCACAAGAGTGTGCGGAAGATTTGCTCACCGTCATGGAGGTCTGCTAATGAACTCGACTCTCAATCAAGCCAGCATTGCTCAACGCGTCAGACAGGTCGTACTCGGGTTGTCTCTCCTCGGCCTGGCTTGTCAGGTATCGGCCCAGACGCAGGTAGGCGACGCTTGGGTTCGCGCCACAGTCGCAGGGCAGCAGGCGACTGGGGCGTTCATGACTATCACGGCAGGCAGCGACAGCAAGCTGCTCAGTGCGCAGTCACCTGTGGCTAAAACCGTGCAAATTCACCAGTCGACCATGAAGAACGACGTGATGAGCATGCAACCAGTTGAGTTCGTCGCGTTGCCTGCTGGCAAAGCCGTCACACTGGATCCCCACAACTACCACATTATGCTTATTGATCTGGTTGAACAGGTCAAAGAAGGCGACAAGGTACCGCTGACGCTGACGGTTGAGAATGCCACAGGCGCCAAGGAGTCGATCAAGGTTGAGGCAACGGCACGGGCACTGAATATGCCCGATCACAGCAAGATGAATTGATGAGCTGAAGAATAAAATCAGTGACGTTTGACCCGGAAAACGTCACTGATCCAAGTTACGTTGCGCCATGGAACGAGCTGCGGCGATTCGTCTCCCCGGCGACTGTTCCCCCTGAAAAAACTCGGTGCCAGAGTCGCCCCCATGAAAACTGCCCGCAAAGACCTGTCGTCTATTGCATGGGTGCTGTACGCCAGCCTCCTGTTCAGTCTGCTCGCCTGCGCAATTCATCACGGGCAGATGGGCGCCCTGAGCTTGAGCGGATTGAACGGCGGCTTTTGCTCTGTCAGCAACGAACACGGCCCCTATATGGATGCCAGCGATCCAGATGATCCTGCGCCACATCTGGCGACCCAGTTTTCCCTGCCCCCTGTGTTCGTCCTTTGCCGCCGCGCTGGCCATCAACACCTTGGCCTCGGCGCTTGACTATGTGCCAGGCGGCACCCTGCGACCGATAGTCGTAAGCAGCCTGGCGCAGCCACCACCACGCTATGTGTGGCCTGCGCTCAACCCTCGAGCATCTCCCGACGCTTCACTCGCAGTGACTCTCTCGGCCTGATATTGCCTGCCTGTGCATTTGCGCAGCCTTAGGGGTTTTCAGGTACGACCCTCACACTTTTGCGTGGAAGTTGTCCATGAACACAAGAAACACTTCGTTGGTGCTGATGATCGGTGCCTGCAATCTGGCCTGGGCCGAAGAAAATGCCCTCGACTTGCCGGCCACTACTATCTCCGCTCGCCAGGAACAGCCCTCAGGCGTAATTCTCGACCAGCCAATCAAGACCGGTTCACGCCTCGGTCTGACTGCCCGCGAAACGCCCGCATCGGTGAGTGTTGCAGACCGTTCGATCATTGAGGAACGCGGCGCCAAGGACACTCAGGATGTCATTAATTCCATGACCGGGATCAATGCATCGGCAAACCCGGGCTTCGGCGGCTTTGTGTCTTACCGTGGTTTTACTCAGAATCAAATCACCCAGCTCTACAACGGCATCGGAATGAGCTACAGCAGTGCCACACGCCCGGTGGATGCCTGGATTTATGATCGGGTGGAACTCATCGGGGGGCCGTCTACATTCCTCTACGGTGCCGGGGCTGTGGGTGGTTCGATCAACTACATCACCAAGTTGGCCAGCCGGGAAGAACAGGCAGTCGAAGGCCGCGTGCGCTATGGCAGCCATGACTCCTCAGAGCTTTCGCTTGGGGTCAACCATGCCCTGAGTAGCGGCGCGGATCCGCATCACTTTGCTCGCCTGGATGTCAGCCGTACCGGCAGTAATGGCTACATGGATCGCAATAAACGCGACTCCACAAGCACCGCGTTCTCCATCCTCAGTGACCTGACGCCGCAGCTCAGTCACACCCTTGCGCTTGAATACCAGGAAGACAAAGAAGAGAGCCCCTACTGGGGGTCGCCGATTCTGAACCCGGTCGGCGACACCATGAAGATCGACAAAAGTCGACGCTTTGAAAACTATAACGTGGGCGATGGACGTTACGAGCAGCGCGTCCGCTGGGTGCGTTCGATCATCGATTATCAGGTCAACGACAGCACCAGCCTGCAAAATACGCTCTACCACTACGACGCTCAGCGTGATTATCGAAACCTGGAGAACTATCGCTACAATACCGATAACAGTTTGGTGAGACGCGGCTCTGCCTATCTGCAACGGCATGAACAACAGGTCGACGGTAACCGCTTCGAATTGCGCCACGACAACGCCTTGTTCGGCATGACCAGCCAGTGGTCTGCCGGCTTCGACTACTCGATAAACCAGCAGAAGTTGTACCCCAATAGCAAGTTTTCGAGTTCGCCATACGATACGGTTGATCCGGACAACTTCGATCCCGGCAGTTTTTACGACATCTCTGGCGTCAACAACGGCTTACAAAAAGTGCGCAAGCACCAGGTCACTACCTTGGCTGGCTTTCTGGAAAACCGCCTTGGACTGACGGATAAACTGGCTCTCCTGACCGGCCTGCGCTACGACCACTTGCATATGGAGGTGAACAACTACGGCGCGGTCACTCCCACCAGCCCGGCGTTTTTGAGCGCACTTGGGAACCCGTCACCGGGCGGGTCGGTCTGGTCTATGCCTTCACTCCAGCACTCAATGTCTACGTGCAATACAGCACAGCCGCTGATCCGCCGGCGAGGCAACCTGGCCTCGGCGACCTTTTCCCAGGCGCAGAACGCCGACCTGACCACCGGCGAACAGATTGAGGTCGGCAGCAAGTTCGACTTCCTCGATGGTCGTGGCGCGGCAACACTCGCCGCTTACCAAATCGTTCGTAAAGACTTTTCGGTCACTGACCCTGACAACATCAACAATACAACGCAGGCCGGTCAGCAGACTTCAAAGGGAATCGAGCTGGCGGGCAAGCTGCAAGTCACCTCCAGGCTGATGGCGGAAGCTAACTTCGCCTACGTCGATGCCCAGTACGACGAGTTTACCGAGAACGTGGGCGGCCAGGCGGTATCACGTAAAGGCAACACCCCGACTAACGTGCCCAATCATGTTGGAAACCTCTGGCTGACCTACGAAATTGTGCCGGCGTGGCAGGTAGGGATGGATGCGCGCTACGTGGCGTCGGTCTATGCCGACAACGCCAATACGTTGAAAGCGCCCTCTTACACTTTGTACGGCGCATTCGCCCGCTTCAAAGTTGATGAACAGACGGCGGTTACCGCCCGCGCGCGCAACCTGACCGATGAAATCTATGCCAAGCAGGCGTACGGCACCCTGTATTACCAGGGCGCACCCCGAACTTTCGAAATAGCAGTGGATACACGCTTCTAAGCGAGGTGCAGCGATGTTATGGCGCTGTGGTTGGCGTCGGGGTAATGTTGCTCCATGCCGGCTAGCCAACCATGCTCCAGGCGTAAATGGCTCCAGAGCTAAAATGGCGTTAGCATTGAGTCCACTCGGCTTAAACAGCCCGTTTTTTCAGATCAGGGTCGCATCGTGGAAAAGCTAAAACGCCTCCAAAGTGGAATAGAAGGTCTCGACGCGCTGCTCAAGGGAGGGCTGGTCGCAGGCGCTTCGTACATAATCCAGGGGCGCCCTGGGTCTGGAAAAACGATCCTGGCCAACCAACTCGGGTTCCATCACGCGAGTAATGGAGGCCGGGTTCTGGTCGCCACCCTGCTGGCCGAGTCACATGACCGCCTTTTTCAGTTTCTTTCTACCCTGAGCTTTTTCGACTCTTCCAAAGTCGGCGCCGACATTCAGTTTGTCAGCGCGTTTGACACCCTGGAAAACGAAGGTCTGGGTGAGGTAGTAAAGCTGCTGCGGCGCGAGATAAGCCGCCAGAAAGCCACGGTGATGGTGGTAGACGGCTTGCTCAACGCACGCTCAAAAGCCGATTCACACATCGACACCAAGAAATTCATTTCGGAGTTGCAAGGCCACGCTGCTTTCGCCGGTTGCACCGTACTGTTTCTTACCAGCTCCCGACTCGATGACGGCAGCCCTGAGCACACCATGGTTGATGGCGTGATTGAGATGGGTGAGGAGCTCTATGGCACTCGCTCAGTGCGTCGTATCCAACTGCGTAAAACTCGCGGCAGTGGAGCAATGACAGGGCTTCATGAGTGTGAGATTACCGACAACGGATTAGTGGTATACCCCCGACTCGAAAGTCTCTACAGCCACCCGTCCGCCCCCGACAGCGCCGACATGACGCGTATTGCCAGTGGCATCGAGTCGCTGGACGGCATATTGGGCGGAGGTCTTTACAGTTCGAGTGTGTCTCTGGTCATGGGCCCCTCGGGGATTGGTAAAACAACCCTTGGTCTCAAATTTTTGGCAGAGTCGACCGTGGAAAACCCGGGCCTGCATTTTGGTTTCTACGAAAGCCCACAACGGTTGCGACTCAAAGGCCAATCACTGGGTATCGATATCAAAGGTATGGAAGACAGCGGCGCCCTGAGCATTGCCTGGCAGCCTACTACTGAAGGCCTGCTGGATGGACTGGGCGCACGACTGCTGAGTCTGGTTGAAGAAAAGGGCATCAAGCGCGTGTTCATCGATAGCCTTAACGGCATGACAAGAGTCTCGACAAATCCGGCGCGGATTACTGACTTCTTGAGCGCCTTGATGAACGAGCTGCGATCCAGGGGCGTTACGGTATTTGCCTCCTGGGAAATGCGCGATCTTTTTGGCTCCGAGGTCAGCGCACCAAACTCTGACCTGTCCAGCATCGTCGACAACCTGATGCTGATGAGGTTCTCTGAGAATCACTCTGAACTAAGCAGGACGCTATCCATTCTTAAAGTAAGAGACAGCTCTTACGATCCCTCTCGATTTGAAGTCGTCATCCGTGATCATGATGTTTTCCTGAAAAAGGCTTCAAGACATGAACCATCAGTACCTACTGAGTCATCTCCCGGTTCAACGTCTTAAGCTTATGAGCGGGTTGAATTGACATGACCACCATCCTGGTCGTCGACGACGAGTATTTGATCGCCGACATTCTCAGCATCGCACTTGAGGATGAGGGGTTCATGGTGGTAACGGCCAGCAATGGTCGAAAAGGGCTCGAGGTTCTTGGTAGAGAACAGCCTGCCCTGATCATCACCGACTTTATGATGCCGGTCATGGACGGCCTGGAATTCGCCACAGCCGTCCGGGGCCTTCCTTGCGCTGATCGGTTGCCGATCATCCTGATGAGCGGTGCTCAGGCACATATCGGAATGCACAGGTCGGATTTGTTTGATGCTGTATTGGCGAAGCCATTCAACATCGACTTGATCATTGCCGAAGTCAGAAAACTCTTGGGGTCGTAGCAGCCCGCAACCGCCCAAGGGCAATGAGAGCCGCCCAAGTGCGCGGCGATCAGCGACGCCAGGGAGCCCGCTTGGTTACTTGCTCGCGGCCATCAAGCGGTTGACTTCACTGCGCACCATGTTGGCGAACTCAGGCGGTGACATGGTATCCAGCTCCGCGCGAACCCATTCCGCCCATTTGCCTTTGCGCTTGGCGCGCTCGCCGAACAACCGCGCAGCTTCACCTTTGGCTTTGCCCAGATTGTTCTGCCAGAGTTCGAACAGACGGGATTTCTCGTCTTCCAGAGCGGCGCGCTCTGCGAGGGATTTGTCGGCCAGATTGAAACTCATGGGGAATTATCCTGCTGCGTAAAATGGCGACATCTTACACGCTCGACAGAAATCTCCCGCGCAGGTTTTTCTTTCTGACCTAAATTCAGTGCAACTTTTCGCGATGCGCCACACTCCATTGATCACTGTCCATTCAACTGCAAGGAGTCACCCAATGGCCCGGAAATCCGCCGTGCAAGCCGCCCAGGATCAAATCAAGGATCAAGCCTTCAGCGAGCTTCAGGCATTGATCGAAGAATCCGACAAACTGCTGAAGAACAGTGCCTCACTGGTTGGCGAGGAAGCGGAAACCCTGCGCGGGCAAATAGCCCTGAAGTTGGAGCAAGCCCTGGAATCGGTGTCGAACGTACGCGAACGCACCAAACCTGCAGTCGAGGCCACCGAGAGCTACATCGGCGGCCATCCATGGCAGACCGTGGCTATTTCCGCCGGTTTTGGTCTGGTGGTGGGGTTGTTGCTCGGCCGCCGCTGATACAACCGCAACCTCCGAAGCGGCTGGCGTTGCCAGCTGCTTCGGCGTTTCAGCCTCAGGCAGGTCTAGCCCCCGCAAGCGCCCGCAGATTGTCCAAGGTCTGCGCATCCAGCTCGATACCTCCAGCCGCTGACTTGGTCCGTTGTTGATGACGGCGGTCCCCCGGCAAACGTTTAAGCCCTGCACCATGCATCTGCCGCACCAGCTCCTGGCTGCGCTCGGCAAAACTCTGCCCGGCGGCCTTGCTCGGGTCGATCACAATCAGCAACTGTCCGGTCCACGGGGTCTTGGCTCCCGGGTGGTTGGACCAGTCGAACTCGAAAGAAAAATTCCCACCTGTCAACGCTGCCGCCAGCAACTCCACCATCATCGACAGTGCTGAGCCCTTGTGCCCGCCAAACGGCAGCAAAGCGCCGCCCTCAAGGATGGCCTTTGGGTCCTGGGTCGGCTGGCCAAGGCTGTCGACGCCCATGCCCGCTGGCAGACGCTCGCCCTTGCGCGCGGCGATCTGTACGTCGCCATGGGCAATCGCGCTGGTGGCCAGATCAAAGACGATGGGATCGCCGTCGGCGCGTGGTGCGGCAAAGGCAATCGGGTTAGTGCCAAACAGCGGCCGGTCGGCACCGTGCGGCACCACGCAGGTCATGCTGTTGACCACGCTCAAAGCCACCAGCCCTTCGTAGGCAAAGGGTTCAACATCGGGCCACAACGCGGCGAAGTGATGGGAGTTGCGGATTGCCAGCACTGCGATGCCCGCACTGCGAGCCTTCTCCACCAGCAAAGCGCGCGCTGCCGCCAGCGCAGGCTGGGCAAACCCGTTGCCGGCATCGACCCGGACGAAGCCTGAGGCCACGTCTTCTACCAGCGGGATGGCCTGGCCGTTGACCCAGCCACTTTGCAGGGTCGATACATACCCGGGAATACGGAACACGCCATGGCTGTGGGCACCGTCTCGCTCGGCGCCCGCGCAGTTGAGGGCCAGGGTGCGGGCGACTTCGGCGCTGGTGCCATGGCGCAGGAAGATCTTTTCCAGTAACTGGGTCAATTCATCAAAAGACAGATTTTGCGAAGCCGTGGGCGTGGCAAGTTCGTGTGGCGCAGACATCTGAAGCTCCAGATTAATTATTGGAGGGAACAACAGCGTGTAATGACAAACAAACCGATTAAACAAAGTGAGCTGCACGGCCTGTCAATCTTTCGACCGGGCGGCGTTCAACCGGATCAATGTAACCGACCCGGCGGGAAATTTGGCGATAACTATTTACCAGGCGGCCCTTTGAACGGCAGGTTTAAATGAAAAACATTGCTGTTTGATGGGTAATTGCCATGACGGATGTTCTCGGCAACTTCCCCTCAAGGTTAGAATGTGCGAAATCAGGACGAGTCAATGACCCAAGACACTCTCTCGGAAGCCGAATATGACGCCATTACCGATGCCGCTGCGCATTGGTGCATGCGTCTGCATGCCATCGACTGCACCGCGCAAGAGCGCCTGGCGTTTGAGCAGTGGCTGGATGCTCATCCGCTGCACGCATTTGAGTACGAAGCGATGCTGGAGATCTGGGAAGTCGCTGGCGACCTGCCGCGTCCGGCCACCGAAGGTGCGGCCGTCCTCCCTTCAAGCCTGCCTCCCCTTGGCGAACCTTCGGTATTGCAGCCGCGGTCTGTGGGCTGGCGCTACCGCTGGCCGCCTACAGCGGCTGGAACCTGGGTTGGCTGCCCAATGCCTACGAGCACATTGAAGCGGGCGATACGGTGCGCCATGTGACCCTCAGTGATGGCAGCGAAGTCGAGCTGAACCTGGGCAGTAACCTGACGTTTACCAACTACAAGGATCAGCGCCGCGTTACCTTGAACAAGGGTGAAGCCTTTTTCAAAGTCAGCCACGACACGAGCCACCCGTTCATCGTGAAGGCCGCTGACGGCCGGATTCGGGTCACCGGGACTCAATTCAATGTCTGGATGTATGAGGATCAGGTACGGGTCAACCTGATCGAGGGTTCGGTGCTGGTCAGCAGTAACGATGACCTTCCAGGTGATGGCCTGCGCCTGGGTCCTGCCATGCAGGCCAGCTATGGTCGCGGAGACTACACTGCGCGCATCAGCCAGACCTACGACAACGACAATTCGCTGGCCTGGCGCAGCGGCAAGCTGGTACTCGATGACCTGACGCTGAGCAACGCCCTGCCCCTGATCAACCGCTATCTAAGCAAACCCCTGGCGGTCGCCGACCACAACACCGGTGCGCTGCGGATCGGCGGAATCTACAACATCAAGGAGCTCAATTCTTTGGTGGCCTCGCTGCCCAAGGTGCTGCCGGTGTACGTGACCCGCAACAAGGATGGTAACCCGGTGCTCAACGCCATGCCGCAACAGGCCCCAAAAATCTGATACTCGCCCACAAAGTTGTTATCACAGGCTCATGTGCAAAGACTTGCTCTCGCAGGGTCGCGCCTAGCGGCCATCCCCTCGCTGATCCGCTCGACCCGGTACTGCGGATCTGCCTCGATCTGCTGTTGGGTAAACGGCAAGACGCTGAGCTTCTTCCGGGAAAACGCCTCGGTCTGATCCCGCGAATGCTTTGACTGGGGATCGCTCGACAGCGAAAACGCCAGCAGCCCCTGGGCGTGTGGCCCCTTTTCATCGAAGGTCACCACCTGCAGGTAACTGGTGCCGCTGACCACCTCGAGCCGGCCGTCACTCCTGGGCACGCTCTGTATCGCGTTGTACACACCCAAGGTGCCTGGCCCGCCATGGATCGGCGTTTGCTGCCCGCCACTGCTGGCCACCTGGATGTCGCCCCAGCGACTGTGCTCGTTCAAGCCCATTTTGGCCGCCTTCTCCAACGACGCCAACATTGCTCCACGAATCGTTTCGGCAACCTGCGGCTCATCCACCCGCAGCCCGCGCGGCGTGTGCTGCGGGTCTTGTGGATCGAAACCCACACGCCATGCATCAGGCGACTCCTGCAGCGCCTGCATGATGTTCTGGAAGTGCACAAATCCGATACCACTGTCCAGATTCGCCCTGCGGTCCCAGGCTTTGAGGCTATTGCATACCGCAGCGAGTTGCTGCGCATCAGCCCCTTGGCCTGAAGCGCATAGCAGCAGCATATCCGGCATCACCAGGCCAGCGAGGTAGACCTCATCATCCAGCACCATGCGTTGCAGGTCGGCGGCGCCAATACGCCCCTTTGCCAAGGCCTGCAGGCGCTGCAGCGCGAAGCGCGAACGCAGCCCCAGCGGCTGCTCCTGCTGGCTGATCAACGGTGAGAATCCAGTCAGCGGTTGCGCAGGGTTGACCATCCACGCCGAGTCGTTGGAGTGCTGCACGAAGTCCTTGCGCAGCAGTTGCGGTAAGTCGGCAGCGGCATAAATACCGGGTTGCACAGCCTGGGGATCGACGTCCCACGCGCATTCGCTGCGAGAACCATCGAGCACGATCATCTGCAGGCCGGCGCGCGGGTCGCTGCACGCCGCCAGTTTCGCGGCATTCACGTTGGGCACGACCGAAAGGTTCATGTAGAGCGTCTGGCCCTGATCATCGGCGGCCAGGGTGTTGACCCAGGGGATACCCTGGATCTTGTGCACCGACGCTTGCAACTGGCCAAGGCTGGTTGCGCGGTTCATCGAGTACCACTGCTGTAGCACCCGATCGTTTTCCAGATTGGCATCGCGCAGGCTGTAGGCGAACTGCGAATCCCAGTCCAGCTTGCCGGGCCATTGCACCACGGGGCCGAATCGCGAGCTGTAGACTTCGCGTGTCATCGGCTGCACCTGACCGTCCGCAGTTTTTGCCTTTACCATCACGGTCTGCTTGCTCATCGGCAACGATTTGCCGTCAAGCAGGTAATGCGTCGGATCCTTCGGATCAAGCTGCAAGCGATACAACGTGAAGTGCTTCGACGAATCGACGGTGTGAGTCCAGGCGACATGCTGGTTGAAACCGATATTGATCATTGGCAGGCCAGGCAAGGCGGCGCCCATGACGTCGAGTTTGCCGGGAATGGTCAGATGCATCTGATAGAAACGCATACCGCCCACCCACGGAAAGTGCGGGTTTGCCAACAACATGCCACGGCCATTGAACGAGCGCTCGCTGCCCACGGCCACCGCATTGCTGCCGCGATCCAGGGCAAAGCGTTGCTGGCGCGTGGACGCCACCTGGAACGAAGCCGGCGGACCGGCCTGTGCAGCGCCTGCCTGGGGCGGCGAGGCACCCGCCAGTGCTTCGGCAAACTGACCGACCCCTCCCTCGACCAGCAAGCGCCGGGTCAGCTTGACCAGATCCTGCGCGGTGATGTCGCGCACCCATTCGCCCTGGCACTGCGGGGGCAGGCCCTTGGCCCGGTTTTCTTTCAGGGAGCGATTGAAACCCGCCACATAACCTTCCATCAGGTCGCGCACCGGGGGCGTTTGCGCCTGCCAGAATGCGGCAACCGCCTGGGGCGTGTTGAGCCAGGTGAAAAACACGTCGCTGACCTGGTTCTCCCGCTCTTCCACGGTCAACTGGGTCGGACCGAAGTAGCGCGAGCGCTCGCCATTGACCGTGACAATCTCGTTCGCCAGCAAGCACAGATTATCTTGCGCATAGGCGTAACCGATCCCGTAGCCCAGGCCGCGCTCGTTGTCGGCGCGGATGTGCGGTACGCCAAAACTGGTACGCCGGATATCTGCAAAGGCCTCGGTCGGCTGCGCGCTTGCCGCAACGTTCACCGCTGCCAATACACCCGCAAGGCTCAATCGGGTCAACTGCCTGGAAATAATCACGCTCGCTCCTGATCGAAAATGCCAGTCATTGGCTGTACGTACGCGACTGGCCTTCCCCAAGAACGAAAATCCCGGGCAAAAATTTAGCGCCTGCAACACGGTCTGCAAGGCCGCTCACACCTTGCCGACATGGCGTCGACAAAATTTCTACATTTGAGCCTTCATGATTTGCCCCTCTCATCCGTCTTATTAAATGAGAGCACCCATCATTTACCGGACAAAGCTCGGAAAAGGAGTTTTTGCATGTACAACTCGCAACTGCCAACGGACGGTAGCATTGCGCCAATGGGAACATCCATTGGTGCCGGCGTTTTCGATCAACGTACCGATCGCCATGGCAACGAACGCATCAGGGTCCTGCTCAAGAGCTTCGGCCTGCGCACCAGCCTGATCCGCCTCAAAGTCATCGACGCCCTGTTGAGCGCCGCCGAACAGGAGCGTTCGCTGGGCGTGCGCGGGGTGCACAGCCAACTGCTGGACCTGGATATCCCCCTGTCCTTTCTCAGCGTGCGCGAAGTGTTGAAACGCTTGTGCAGCGAAGGGGTGATCAGCCTCAACCCGGACAAGAGCTACAGCCTCAATCCCCAGGCATTCGCCGCATTGCACGGCGAATAATCATCCAGTGTGCGTCGTTCAGGGCTTGACCTTGCGGCGCATGACGCCGTTGATCACGACCACCAGCACCGCCACGCCAATGGCGATGTACTGGAAGGTTTTTTCGCCGATGACGCCGGTGTTCTGCAGATAAGACAAGCCAAACATGATCGCCAGCACTACCAGCGAGATCAAAATCGAATACTTCAAACGTTGTGACTGGGTCATGGGTCATTCCTGAACGTGAAAATATAGCCGCCTGCCTGTCGGGGCGCAGGCGGCTCATCATGTTACAGGACTCGATTCCAGCCGGCACCGATGGTTTGCGGTGCAGTTGCACCCCAAGCTTTGCCTCAGGATGGATCCGCCTTGATCCTTCCTGCGCATTTTTGTAGTACTTGGAAACACTCCTTGAAGGCCTGGCCGTCGAAAAAGGTCAAAATGCACGTTTCCGGCCGCAATTCGAGACGAGACTCCCCATGCGAATCCATTTGCGTCTGGTCGCCCTGAGCGCCCTGTTCATCTCCTCCCTGGCTCAAGCGGCCGACCTGATCCCCATCGAAGTCCACCGCGATGCCAATTGCGGTTGCTGCAAAAAGTGGATCAGCCACCTCGAAGCCAACGGTTTCAAAGTCGAAGACCACGTCGAAGCCGACATGAGCAGCTTCAAGCAACAACATGGCGTACCGCCGCGCCTGGCGTCCTGCCACACCGGCCTGATCAATGGCAAATTTGTCGAAGGCCACGTTCCCGCCGATCAGGTGCTGGCCTTGAGCAAGCGCGACGATTTGCTGGGCGTGGCCGCCCCGGCATGCCCATGGGTTCGCCCGGAATGGAAATGGACGGCATGAGCGACGCCTATCAGGTGATCGGCCTGAACAAGGCTGGCGCTGACGTGGTGGTGGCGGACTATCCGGCCAAGTGATTGTTGGGGCCTACCTGGGGCTTTTCCTCGCCGCGTTCGGCGCCGCCACCTTGCTGCCGTTGCAATCGGAAGCCCTGCTGGTGGGTTTGCTGCTCAGTGGCAAGTACTGGCTCTGGGCACTGCTGGCGGTGGCGACACTTGGCAACGTCCTGGGGTCACTGGTGAACTGGTGGCTGGGGCGCGGTATCGAGCGCTTTCGTGATCGTCGCTGGTTTCCGGTGAGCCCCCGACACCTGGAAAAAGCCCGGGTGCACTACCAGCGTTATGGCCATTGGTCGCTGCTGCTCAGTTGGCTGCCGATTATTGGCGACCCGCTGACCCTGGTGGCTGGCGTCATGCGTGAGCCATTGGGACGATTCCTGCTGATTGTCACTTTCGCCAAGGGCGCGCGTTACGGTGTACTGGCCGCAGCGACCCTGGGCTGGGCCGGTTGAACGATCAGCCCCGCGTATTGCCTGTTTAATGTTGCCCTAATGAGGCCGTCCCAGGATTGGTCGATTACCAAGGAGTTCACCCATGCCCCTCGCCTTTTCCCGCTGGCTGCCCGGCCTGATGTTGAGCGCTGCGCTGCCTGCTCTTGCCTACGCCGAAGGTCCGGAATATGGCCCGGAACTGCAAGGCTTCGAATACCCTTACACCCTTAAACACTTCGCCTTTCAATCCCAGGGTAAATCCCTGCAGATGGGTTACATGGACGTCGCGGCGCACGGCAAGGCCAACGGTCGCACCGTGGTGCTGATGCATGGCAAGAATTTTTGCGCAGCAACCTGGGACAGTTCGATCGAGGCTTTGAGCGAAGCGGGCTACCGGGTGATCGCGCCGGATCAGATCGGTTTCTGCACCTCGAGCAAGCCAGCACATTACCAGTACAGCTTCCAGCAACTGGCGACCAATACCCAGCAACTGCTCAAGGCCCTGGGCATCCAGAAGGCCACCCTGCTGGGGCATTCCACCGGCGGCATGCTCGCCACCCGCTACGCGCTGCAATACCCCGAACAAGTCGACCAACTGGCCATGGTGAACCCCATTGGCCTTGAAGACTGGAAAGCCCTCGGCGTGCCCTATCGCACCGTGGACCAATGGTATGAGCGTGAGCTGAAAGTAACCGCACAAGGCATCCGCGACTACGAGCGCAGCACCTACTATGACGGGCGCTGGAAGCCTGAATACGACCGTTGGGTCGACATGTATGCAGGCCTGGCCAAAGGGCCGGGCAAGACCCAGGTGGCGTGGAATTCGGCGTTGATCTACGACATGATCTTCACCCAGCCGGTGTACTACGAATTCAAGGACCTGAAAGTGCCCACGCTGTTGCTGATAGGCACGTCCGATACCACGGCCATCGGCAAGGACATCGCACCGCCGCAGGTCAAGGCGAAAATCGGCCATTACGAAGTGCTGGGTAAACAAGTGGCCAAACTGATTCCACAGTCGACCCTGGTGGAGTTCCCCGGCATGGGCCATGCACCGCAAATGGAAGAACCGGAAAAATTTCACCAGGCCTTGCTCGCCTGGTTGAGCAAGACCAACTCCGTTCCTTGATGAGGTAAGGCCAATGGCTGTGCGAATTGCGGTGCTCGATGACTGGCAGGACGTGGCGCGCGACGTGGTGGACTGGACAGCACTGGACGCCATTGGCCAGGTGAGTTTCCTTCACGACTTCCCGGCCGATAACGCCACCCTCGCCCAGCGCCTGCAGGCCTTCCAGGTGATTTGCGTGATGCGTGAACGCACGCAGTTCGATGAAGACCTGCTCAAGCGATTGCCCAACCTCAAGCTGCTGGTCACGGGTGGCATGCGTAACGCGGCGCTGGACATGCAAGCGGCGGCAGCGCTCGGCATTCAGGTCTGCGGCACTGACAGCTACAAGCACGCCGCGCCGGAACTGACCTGGGCACTGATCATGGCCGCCACACGCAATCTGGTGAACGAGGCCAATGCCTTGCGCGCGGGTCAATGGCAGCAAGGTCTGGGCGCTGATCTGCATGGGCGGACGCTGGGCATCCTTGGCCTTGGCAGCATCGGCCAGAAAGTCGCACAGTTCGGGCAGGTCTTCGGCATGCGGGTGATCGCCTGGAGTGAAAACCTCACGGCTGAGCGGGCCGAACAGGCTGGCGTGACCTATGTCAGCAAGCAGGCAGTTGTTCGAGCAGGCCGACGTACTATCGGTGCATCTGGTACTCAGCGAGCGCAGCCGTGGGCTGGTGGACGCCGAGGCGCTAGGGTGGATGAAGCCCCACGCGCTGCTGGTCAACACCGCACGCGGACCGATCGTGGACGAGGCGGCGCTGATCAAGGCGTTGCAAAAACAGCAATTGGGCGGCGCGGCACTCGATGTGTTCGAACAAGAACCCTTGCCAGCCCATCACCCGTTCCGAACACTCGACACTGTGTTGGCAACACCGCATGTGGGCTACGTGAGCCGGCAGAACTATCAGCTGTTCTTTTCGCAGATGATTGAAGACATCCAGGCCTGGTCAACGGGAGCACCGATCCGCCTGCTGACCTGATCAGCAGTCAGGCAGGACACCATCATTTGAGCTTTGCTTACAGGGAGCGCTGCAAAGAAATGAACATTTGCCGGCGCGGCGATGTTCTATAAGTATCACCCCTGAGGATTGGCTCATGAATACTCGTCTTGCCTGGTGCTCCCCCCTGCTGCTGGCCGCTGCGCTATCCAGCTCCCTTGCCTTCGCCAACGCCGACGAAGAAGAGGAGCCGGCCAAGCCCAATTGTCCCAAAGACCAGGTCTGGGACAGCAAGCAGCAAAAATGCCTGATGCAAGACAGCAGCCTGCTGCCTGACGCCGACCGCACCACTTACGCCTATCGCCTGGCCAAGGATGGCCGCTACGAAGAAGCCCTGGCGCTGCTCGACACGCTGAAACAACCCCACACCGCCAAGGCACTGAACTATCGCGGGTACGCCACGCGCAAACTGGGGCGCACCGACGAAGGCATCGGCTATTACCTGCAGTCGGTCAAACTCGATCCGCAGTATGCACAGGTGCGCGAATACCTCGGCGAAGCCTATGTGATCAAAGGCCGCGTCGACCTGGCACAGGAGCAGTTGCAGCAGATCAAGTCCATCTGCGGCGACACCCGCTGCGAGGCTTATAAGGATCTGGCCGAGGCGATCAACGCCTCATCGAAAACCTGAAACGACAGCGACGCCGCAGGCTGAATCCGCACCAGGCCCTGGGCGCTGGCGGGGTCGTTTGTCCATCTCAGGCCGCATTCGGCAACCACAACCTGAACCGGGCGCCGCCCAGGGGCGAAGCCTCCACCGTAAGTGTGCCGCTTTGGGCCTCCAGGGCTCGACGGCTGATGGCCAGGCCCAGCCCAAAGCCTCCGGTGGCGCGATCGCGGCTGCGATCAAGCCGGTAGAAGGGTTCGAAAATTCGCTCACGTTCGTCGTCAGGGATTCCGATCCCGTCGTCATCCACCCAGATTTCGCAGCCGTGCGCCAGCACCTGCACGCTGACCTGGATACGTTTCTCGCAGTAGCGCATGGCATTGCGCAATAGGTTCTGCAGCGCCCGCGCGGTGAGGCGTGGGTCGAGGCTGAAGCGCTCAAGCTGGCCATGCAGCCACACGTCGATGACGATGTCCGGCGACTCCAGCTCTTCGTCGACACTGCCCAGCACGCTGTCGATGAACTCATCCAGCGAGACCTCGACTTGCTCAGGCAGACGCGCAGGATTTTGCAGGCGGCTGTAGGACAGCAACTCCAGCACCAGTTCATCCAGTTCGCGAATGTGTGCCACCAAGCCTTGCAAGCGCTCGCGAGTGGCCGCTGGCAAGTCATCGGAGAGTGCCAGCGCCAGGCCGAAATCCAGGCGTGTGAGAGGCGTGCGCAGTTCGTGAGAGACGGCATTGAGCAGGTCTCGCTGCTGGTTGAGCAGGCTTTCGATGTCACTGGCCATGGTGTCAAACACGTTCGCCAGGCTGCCGATATTGGAGCGCGGCGAAATATTCGTGCGCTCACTCAGTTGCCCTTTGCCGAAACGTTCGGCGGTACCCTTGAGGCGCTCCAGATCACGCCAGTGCGCGCGCAGCCACAGTAACAGGCAGGCGAGCATGGTCGCGCCAATCAGCAGGTTAATGCTCCAGTACAACAGGTTGACGTCCAGCGGATCCGGCGGCACCACCATCTTGACCACGGTTTGCTCGTTCAGAGGCGCCACCGCCAGGGTGCGCCAGCCCCAGTCACCGATGCGCACCACTTTCTCGCCGCGCTGCAGGCGCTGGCTCTCAGCCGGAGAGAAATCAGCGTCGTCGATGGGTGACAGCACGATGTGCAGCGGCGCGAACTCCTTGTCCATCTGCTCGGCCAGGCCAGGCCACTGATCGTGCGGCGCAGCATGAAACTGCTTGGTGATCAGCGATTGCAGGCCGCGCGAATAATCCAGGTTATAGGTGACGAATCGATCGCGGAACGCCATGACCACCAGATCAGGCACCAGATAGATCGCCGCGCTGTACGAGACAATCGTCACCAGGTACAGACGAAAGAGGATGCGAAACATCAGCTCAGCATTCCCACTCGGAGCGGCTGAATAGATAACCCTTGCCCCACACGGTCTTGATCTTGCGTGCTTCGCCGGCGTGGTCGTCGAACTTGCGCCGCAGCTTGGAGATCGCGACGTCCACCGAGCGGTCGGTGCCGTTGAATTCGATGCCGCGCAAACGTTGCAGAATCTGGTCTCGGCTCAGCACTTCGCCGGCATGCCGGGCCAGTACCACCAGCAGGTTGTACTCACCGCTGGACAGTTCCACCGGTTGATCGCGCCAGCTCACGGTACGCTCGGACAGATCAATGCACAGATTGCCCATGACGATGCGATCGTTGACCGTCAACGGCTCGCCGAGACTGCTGCGGCGCAGCAAGGTACGCACCCGCGCCAGCAGTACTCGGGGCTCGCACGGCTTGGTCACGTAATCGTCGGCGCCCATTTCCAGGCCCAGCACCTGGTCGTGGCTGTCATCGCGGGCGGTGAGCATCAGGATCGGCAGCGTTGCCGAGTCGGCACGCAGCAAGCGGCACACCTGCAAGCCGTCGAGGCCCGGCAGCATCAGGTCGAGAATCACCAGATCCGGCGGATTGACCCGCGCCCGCTCACGTACGTGATCGCCACGGCCGATGACGCTGACGGAATAGCCGTTGCGCTCCAGGTAGCTGGAAATCAGTTCGGCGAGGGCGGTGTCGTCTTCGACCAGGAGGATGTTGGGCATGGGTGATCCAGAAAGTGCAGTGGCAACATTGAAGGCCTCATCGCGGGCAGGCCCGCTCCCACAGTGTTCTCGGGTGTTCACATGATTCGTGTCCACAACCGATCCCCGTGGGAGCGGGCTTGCCCGCGATGGCGATGCAACTGTCGCAATAAATTTCAAGGCGTAAAGGATATACGCCCTCACCCGTCCCTGAGTAAAACCCTTACACAATTTCACACAGCGCCTACAAAGCTTCACCTCTACTCTCGCCCCCTCCCCGTAGGATGCCGGGGGTCACTATTGGGGTAATACATGTCGAAGAAACTGCTCGCCAGGCTCAGTCTGATTGCACTTGCGCTGACGCTGAGCGCCTGTGACAAGTCGTCGATCGCCGAGGAGACCGCGCCACTGGCTACCGTGCGCATCGAAACCATCGAGGCGCGGCCGCTGTCGATTACCAGCGAACTGAGCGGGCGGATTGCCGCGCCGCGCATGGCCGAGGTCCGCGCCAGGGTCCCTGGCGTGGTGTTACAACGGACCTTTCGCGAAGGCAGCGACGTCAAGCAGGGGGACGTACTGTTTCGTATCGACCCGGCGCCGTTCAAGGCTGACCTCGATAGCGCCGAGGCTGCGCTGCGCAAGGCCGAGGCCAACGCGTTCCAGGCGCGCTTGCAGGAGCAGCGCTACGCCCAGCTGGTGGAAGGCAACGCCATCAGCGGCCAGGATTACGACAACGCCCGGGCCGCCGTGCGGCAAACTGCCGCCGACGTCGCCGGCAACAAGGCCGCGGTCGAGCGCGCCCGCCTCAATCTGGGTTACGCCACGGTCACCGCGCCAATCTCCGGGCGTGTCGGGCGTGCGCTGGTCACCGAAGGCGCGCTGGTCGGGCAAAACGAAACCACACCATTGGCGCTGATTCAGCAGCTCAATCCGATCCACGCCGACGTCACCCAGTCGACCCGTGAGCTGAACGAACTGCGCCGCGCGTTCCGCTCCGGTCAGTTGCAGCAGGTTGGCCAGGATCAAGTCAAAGCCACACTGATTCAGGACGACGGCAGTCTTTACCCGCTGCCGGGCAAGTTGCTCTTCGCGGATATCACGGTTGATCCGGGCACCGGGCAGATCATTCTGCGCAGCGAGTTCCCCAACCCGGACCTCGATCTGCTTCCGGGCAGTTTCGTGCGCGTGCGACTTGAGCAGGCAACCATCAAAGATGGCATTACCGTGCCGCAACGCGCGGTACAGCGTGACAGCGCCGGTATTGCGCAGGTGCTGACGGTCGATGAGCAAATGCGCATTGCCCAGCAACCGGTGCAACTGGGCGCGGTGCAAAACGATCGCTGGATCGTCACTGGCGGCCTCAAGCCCGGCGACCGCATTGTCATCGAAGGCCTGCAACACGCCCGTCCCGGCGAGAAAGTGCAGATCGACGACACCCCTCTTCCACTTGCCCAGGTTTCTGGCCAGTAAGCAGGACGCTTTTCTATGCCGCAGTTCTTTATCGACCGCCCGGTATTTGCCTGGGTCGTTGCGTTGTTCATCCTGTTGGCCGGTGCGCTCGCCATCCCGCAATTGCCGGTGGCGCAATACCCCGATGTCGCGCCGCCGCAGATCGAAATCTATGCCGTGTACCCCGGTGCATCGGCGCAGACCATCGACGAGAGCGTGGTCAGCCTGATCGAGGAAGAGCTCAACGGCGCTGACAATCTGCTGTATTTCGAGTCCCAGAGCAGCCTGGGCAGCGCGACGATCAAGGCCACTTTCCAGCCCGGCACCAACCCGGAGCTGGCCCAGGTCGACGTGCAGAACCGCTTTAAAGTAGTCGAATCTCGACTGCCCCAGGCGGTGAACCAGCAGGGTTTGCAGGTGGAAAAAGTGTCCTCCGGCTTTTTGCTGTTGATCACCCTGACCTCCAGCGACGGCAAGCTCGACGAGACTGCGCTCAGCGATTACCTGGCGCGCAACGTGATGAACGAAATCAAGCGCCTGGACGGCGTCGGCAAGGCGCAGTTATACGGTGCCGAGCGGGCCATGCGTATCTGGATCGACCCGCAGAAGCTGATCGGTTTCAACCTGACCCCAGCTGACGTCAACGCTGCCATCGTTGCACAGAATGCCCAGGTCTCGGCCGGCAGCATCGGCGACTTGCCGACCCGCAGCACCCAGGAAATCACTGCAACCATTCTGGTCAAAGGCCAGCTCTCGACCCCGGAAGAATTCGCCGACATCGTGCTCAAGGCCAATCCCGACGGTTCCACCGTGCGCATCGGTGACGTCGCACGGGTCGAGGTTGGCAGTCAGGAATACCAGTTCGGCACCCGCCTGAACGGCAAGCCGTCGACCGCCGTCAGCGTGCAGCTGGCACCGAGCGCCAACGCCCTGAAAACCGCGACCCTGGTGCGGGCCAAGATGGACGAGCTGGCGCGGTATTTCCCGGCAGGCGTCGAATACAAGATCCCTTACGACACCTCGCCCTTCGTCAAGGTCTCGATCACCAAGGTCGTCTACACCCTCGGCGAGGCAATGTTGCTGGTGTTTGCGGTGATGTTCCTGTTCCTGCAGAACGTGCGCTACACGCTGATCCCTACGCTGGTGGTGCCAGTGGCGCTGATGGGCACTTTCGCGACCATGCTGGCGCTGGGCTTTTCGATCAACGTGCTGACCATGTTCGGCATGGTTCTGGCCATTGGCATCCTGGTCGATGACGCCATCGTAGTGGTGGAGAACGTCGAGCGCATCATGGTCACCGAGGGCCTGTCGCCCAAGGAAGCGACGCGCAAGGCGATGCAGCAGATCACCGGGGCGATCATCGGCATCACCCTGGTGCTGGTGGCCGTGTTCATTCCCATGGCGTTCATGCAGGGCTCGGTCGGGGTGATCTACCGGCAGTTCTCCCTGTCGATGGCCACCTCGATCCTGTTCTCGGCGTTCCTCGCCCTGACCTTGACCCCGGCCCTGTGCGCGACCTTGCTCAAACCGATCGCCAAGGGTGAACATCATGAAAAGCGCGGTTTCTTCGGCTGGTTCAATCGACGTTTCGAGCAACTGACCGAACGTTATCAAGCCTGGGTCGCTTACGCGCTCAAACGTACGGGGCGCTATCTGCTGATCTACGGCGTGCTGCTGATCGCCCTGGGTATTTGCTTCGTACGCCTGCCCTCCTCGTTCCTCCCGGTGGAGGACCAGGGCTACACCATCACCGACGTACAACTGCCGCCGGGTGCGAGCAAGAACCGTACAGTCGCAGTGGTCGAGCAGATCGAAGCGCATAACGCCAAGGAGCCGGGAGTGGGCGACAGTACGGTGATCCTCGGCTTCAGTTTTTCCGGCAGCGGGCAGAACGCGGCGCTGGCATTCACCACGTTGAAAGACTGGTCCGAACGCGGCAGCGACGATTCGGCGAGCTCGATTGCCGACCGGGCCAACATCGCCCTGAGCCAGATCAAGGACGCCGTGGCGTTCTCGGTGCTGCCGCCACCGGTGGACGGCCTGGGCACTTCCAGTGGTTTCGAGTTCCGCCTGCAGGATCGTGGCGGCCTCGGTCATGCCACGCTGATGCAGGCACGCACCGAGTTGCTGGAGGCAGCAGACAAAAGCCCGATCCTGATGAACGTGCGCGAAAGCGCCCTGGCCGAGGCACCGCAGGTACAATTGATCGTCGACCGCAAGCAGGCCAACGCCTTGGGCGTGTCGTTCGCCGAAATCGGCAATGTACTGTCCACCGCCGTCGGCTCCAGCTACGTCAACGACTTCCCCAATCAGGGGCGCATGCAACGGGTGGTGGTCCAGGCCGAAGGCGATCAGCGCAGCCAGGTGGCGGACCTGTTGCAAATGCACGTGCGCAACAACGCCGGGAAAATGGTGCCGCTGTCGGCCTTCGTCGAGGCCAAATGGACCCAGGGCCCGGCGCAACTGACCCGTTACAACGGCTACCCGGCGATCAGCATTTCCGGTGAACCGAAGCCGGGGCACAGCACCGGCGAAGCCATGGCCGAGATCGAGCGCCTGGTTGCGCTGGGACCTGCGGGTCTGGGCCAGGAATGGACCGGTTTGTCGCTGCAGGAACGGCTGTCCGGAAGCCAGGCGCCGATCCTTTTAGGATTGTCCTTGCTGATCGTGTTCCTGTGCCTGGCGGCCTTGTACGAGAGCTGGTCGATCCCGACTTCAGTGCTCCTGGTCGTACCGCTCGGCGTGCTGGGCGC
>NZ_JAEKEG010000068.1 GCF_016651255.1 Pseudomonas sp. TH10 | reverse complement strand
TGACTTGCTGGCGCCTGTTGCTGACGCGTCCAGCCGATGAGTCGATGGCACTGGCTGGCGTGTTGATGGACGCGGGAGTTTTCAGCAGCAGCTTGCCGCTTTTGGACATAGAGCCTCTTCCCGTTTCTGCCAACATGCGCGAGGTGATCCAGAGGCTGGATCGCTTCGATGCGGTGATCGTGGTCAGCAAACCCGCCGCCAGGATCGCCGTCGAGTTGCTCAGCCAGTATTGGCCAGAGCCACCGGCCTTGAAGTGGTTCAGCGTCGGCGCGGCTACCGCGCAGATACTCGATAAGCATCGTCTGGACGTCAGCTTTCCCGAGCAGGGCGATGACAGCGAAGCATTGCTTGAGCATGACGCGTTTCGCCAGGCAATCGCCGGGCCTGCTTCGCGTGTGTTGATCATGCGCGGGGAGGGCGGGCGCGAGTTGCTCGCTGAGCGTTTGCGCGGGCTTGGTGCTAGTGTCGAGTATCTGCAGTTGTACCGTCGCGAATTGCCCCACTACCCGCCGGCAACGCTGCCTGAGCGGATCTGCGCGGAACGCTTGAACGGGCTGGTGGTCAGCAGTGGACAGGGTTTTGAGCACTTGCATCAATTGGCTGGCGATTCCTGGCCGCATTTGGCGCAGTTGCCGTTGTTTGTACCGAGCCCCCGGGTCGCCGAAATGGCACGTGCTGCCGGGGCGCAAATAGTTGTGGATTGTCGTGGCGCCAGTGCCGCGGCCTTGCTGACGGCGTTACGGGAGCATCCCGAACCCGTTCTCTAATGCAAAGGATGGATACGTGAGCGAAACAGCCTTGCCTAAAGATGACGTCCAGCCAGTGCTGCATGCCCCGGTTGAAGATCCGATTGATACCGTACCTCCTGCTCCCGTGCAGCGCCGAGGCAATGGACTGGCCATCGTCGCCCTGTTGCTCGGTGCTGCCGGGGTTGCGATCGGTGGCTGGGGTGTCTGGCAGGTGCGCCACCTGCAAAGCAACACTCAACAGCAGTTGGGTCAGGTGCAGGCGCTGAACGATCAGGCGCAGAGCTTGAAGCTCAATGAGCAACGCCTGAGCGCTCGGTTGGAGCAACTGCCCCCTGCCGATGAACTTGAAGCCCGCAGCCGCTTGGTGGCTCAGTTGCAAGGCGATCAGCAGCGCCTGAACCAGCGCCTGGAGACCATCCTCGGTGCCAGCCGCAAGGACTGGCGCCTGGCTGAGGCGGAGCATTTGTTGCGTCTCGCCAGCCTGCGTCTGTCTGCTTTGCAGGACATCAGCAGCGCTCAGGCCCTGGTCCAGGGTGCCGACGAAATTCTGCGCGAACAGAACGATCCGGGCTCCTTCGCTGCCCGCGA
The DNA here is from genome assembly GCF_016651255.1 of Pseudomonas sp. TH10. Taxonomy (GTDB): domain Bacteria; phylum Pseudomonadota; class Gammaproteobacteria; order Pseudomonadales; family Pseudomonadaceae; genus Aquipseudomonas. The sequence continues at coordinate 34,220 of NZ_JAEKEG010000068.1, read as the reverse complement.
GCAAGTGGCCAAGACCCTGGTCGCGCTGCGCAGCACCGAGCAGCCGGACCGCACCGGACTGTTCCTGCGCCTGGGCGCATTGCGCGACCAGGTGATTAACCTCACCGAGCTGGCGCCGGAGTACAAGGACCGTGGCGAGTCGTTGCTGGGCCTGACCGCCGATGGCGATGGCGCAAGCCGCTGGGCTCAATGGTGGGACCAGATCTCGCGCTACATCCGCCTCGACTTCAACGCCGACAAGAATGTTCGCCCATTGCTGGCAGGCCAGAGCCTCAGCCAGGTGCGCCTGGCGCTTAGCCTGGCCCTGGAGCAAGCCCAGTGGGCTGCACTGAATGGTCAGGCCCCGGTGTACACCCAGGCCCTGGCCGAAGCCCGGGACATACTCAAGGGCAACTTCAACCCGGACAACCCGCAGAGCAAAGTGATGCTTGAGCAGGTGGGTGAGCTGAGCAAACAGCCGGTGACCGTGGTGACCCCGGACCTCACTGGCGCACTGAGCGCGGTGCAAGGGTACCTGGAGCGACGCAACGTCAACGCCGAGGACTCCGTCAAGCCGATGGCCAAGCCTGCCGCTGACACCGCGCAGGAGGCCACGCCATGAAACGCCTGTATGTGATCGTGTTTCTGGTGATAGCTGCTGCGGCCGCGCTGGGCCTGGCGATTGCCGAGCATTCCGGCTACGTGCTGATCGCCTACAAGAGCTTTCGTTTCGAATCGAGCCTGTGGGCTACCCTCGCGCTGGTGGCCGTTTTGTGGCTGGTGATTTGGGGCATCAAGGCGCTGATCGAACTGGTGATGACATCCAGTGGCGTGGTCAATCCCTGGTCGCGACGCAATCGCAGTCGCCGCGTGCAGGTCGCGATCGAACATGGCCAGCTGGATCTGGCCGAGGGCCGCTGGGCCAGTGCGCAGCGTCACCTGCATCGAGCTGCGGAAGCCGAGCGCCAACCGCTGCTTTACTACCTCGGCGCTGCCCGCGCGGCCAACGAACAAGGCAAGTACGAAGAGAGCGACAACCTGCTCGAGCGGGCGCTCGAGCGCCAACCACAGGCCGAGCTGGCGATTGCCTTGAATCATGCGCAACTGCAGACCGATCGAGGCGACACCGAGGGTGCCCTGGCGACGCTTCAAGCCATGCACGAGCGCCATCCGCATAACGTGCAGACGTTGCGCCAGCTGCAACGCCTGCATCAACAACGGGGCGATTGGTCGGCAGTGATCCGGTTGTTGCCGGAATTGCGCAAGGACAAGGTACTGCCACCTGCCGAGCTGGCCGACCTGGAACGCCGTGCCTGGGGTGAGAACCTGTCCCTGGCAGCGCAGCGGGAAGAGGACGGCACTGTCGGCCTGCAGTCGCTCAACAGCGCCTGGCAGAAGCTGACATCGGCCCAGCGCCAGGAGCCGCAACTGGTGCTGGCCTACGCCGAGCAGCTGCGCCAACTGGGTGCCCAGGTGGAAGCGGAAGAGGTGCTGCGCACAGCGCTCAAGCGTGATTACAACAGCCACCTGGCGCGTCTTTACGGGCTCGTGCGCGGTAGCGACCCGGTGCGGCAGCTGCAAACCGCCGAGGGCTGGCTCAAGGATCATCCGGCCGATCCGAGCCTGCTCCTGACACTGGGCCGCCTGTGCCTGCAAAGCAGTTTATGGGGCAAGGCGCGAGACTATCTGGAGAGCAGCCTGCGAGTGCAGCGTAATCCGGAAGCCTGTGCAGAACTGGCGCGGTTGCTGGCGCAATTGGGTGATACCGAACGCAGCAATCAGCTGTTCCAGGAAGGGTTGGGCCTGCTGGACGAACGCTTGCTGGCGGCACCGTTACCCGTACGGATCCGCGCTTGAGTTCGAGGTAGGGAGCTCGAGATGAGGGGGCTCGCTCCCTCGTCAAAAAGCACCCTGCTGCTGTCAGATTATTCCCCTCAATGTGCCGAGTCGGCTTATTCCTACAGACGGTTACGTCAGATCCTAGCGCATCTGTCGTGGTTTCCCACCCTCGCTGTGGAACTCTCCCTGCTGTAGTACCTTGAAAGATCCGCGCGCTTTCCTCTAACGTAATTGCCTGTCTCTTACTGTTACGGAAATGCCATGTCTTTGGCCCGCACACGCTCCTTGTTCTTCATGGTTTTCGTCGCAGGTGCCCTGGCGTTAGGCATTTCCTATTACCTGCAATACGCAGTCGGCCTCAGGCTGTGCGGCCTGTGCATCCTGCAGCGCGGCTGCCTGTGGTTGCTCACGGGGGTGTGCTTGTCTGCTTGCCTGCATGGCCCTGGCCGTGCGGGTACGCTGGTGTATGGGTTGCCGGTGTTGATCAGCAGTGTGGCGGGAACGGTTACGGCATGGCGTCAAGTCGTGCTGCAGAGCGATCCGCTGCATCACCTGTCCGACTGCTCCGCGAGCCTGGCTGATGCTTTTGCCAATACATCCTGGTCGGGCGCACTGAAGCAGATGTTCGAAGGTACTTTCGATTGTGCCGAGATTTCATGGACGCTGTTCGATCTGAGCATCCCGGAGTGGAGCCTGCTGTTCTTCTTTGCAGTGACAATTGTGGTTGTTTTTCAACCGCTCGGGCTTCTGTGGCGCACCTTTCGGCGACCGCTCAGCGGCGAAGCGTCGCACCGAGGGCTGGTCAGGGATTAAACACTTGTATGAACTTTATCTCCTGCGTACCTTGAAGCCATAGGCGTGCGGGCATAATCTGGCCCGCACGTGTCATTGGATTTATGTTGCTCGATGACGCTCTGCCCGGCCGCCCTCCAAGCGATAAACCAGAAGAGAGGCGCGGGTGTAGAGCAGCATGACCCACAAGGGAAGAGAGATCGCCATGCTCGAAAGTTGTCAGAATGCTCAGGAACGTTGGGGTGGAGTGCATCTGCTGATCGATCGCTGGTTGCAGGAGCGTCACGAACTGGTGCGGGCTTATGACGATCTCGGCGAAAAGCCCGAGGCGCTGAGCGAGAGCCGCAAGCCCTTGCAGGAATTCTGCGGTGTGCTGGTCGATTACGTGTCGGCCGGGCACTTCGAAATCTACGAACAGCTGACGGGCGAAGCCAAGGCGTTCAACGACAAGCGGGGTCTCGAGCTTGCCGAAACGCTCTACCCGCGCATCGACGTCATCACCGAGAAACTGCTCGCGTTCAACGATCTGTGCGATGAAGGCAAGTGCGTTGTCGAGAAGTTCAAGGAACTCGGCGGTCTGCTCCACGAGCGCTTTGAGCTTGAAGATTGCCTGATCGAAGTGCTGCATACAGCACACAAGGAAGAAGATCCGGTTCAGGCCTGAATTTCTTTGTGCAGTACCTTAAAAAACGGTGCGCTTGGCGCGCCGTTTTTTGTGCCCGGAATTCAGCCTTTCGCGTCGCGTAATTCCACCTCGAATACCAGGGGCGTGAAGGGCGCAATCAGGTCCCCGGCACCTTCGGCGCCATAGGCTTGCGCCGATGGAATCACCAGTCGCCATTTCGCGCCCACCGGCATGTTCTGCAGCGCCGTACGCCAGCCCGAGATCACGCTGTCCAGGCTGAACCATTGCGGCTGGCTGTTTTGATCGAACACCGTGCCGTCGGGGAGGCGTCCGATGTACAGCACCTGTACCTTGCCATTCGGACCGGCCTTTGCTCCGGCACCTGGCGTCAGTTCCGTCAGCAGGATGCCGTCCTCGATTTCCCGAGCGCCAGGTCGGGCCTTTTCCTCGGTGAGAAAACGCTGTTCTTTTTCGAGGGCAATTTCGCTTTGCGGCACTGTCGGTTGCTCGGCATTCTGCGATTCGTGATCGGCCAGAATCTGCTCGATGCGTGCTTCGCTGAGCGCCAGCGGCTTGCCTTGATAGGCCTGCTGCAAGCCTTCGATCAACGCCTGAATCTGTAGCTGCGGGACTTCCTGACGCAGCCGTTCGCCGAGGCTGGCGCCGAGGCTGTAAGCAAGATCGTGAGCGTCATTCGCGGTGGTTTTGTCGTCGGCCTGGGCCGCCGAAAAAACCATGCAGAGGGATAAAAAAAGGTAGCGCGACATGGGCACTCTCCAACCTGAGATGCGGTGGATTATGCCAGCGCAAACGTCTGCAACGGTGAACTGCTTTCGGGCGGGAGCAGAAGTTTTGCTGTCAGGTGCAACGCAACGGAATTGATACTGTCAAGATGACCTAGCGGCGGTAGCAGCAGAGGTCTAGTATGAGCCGCACTCACGTCAGCCAGGAGGTAAACCATGTCGGCCACCAAGAAGCCTGTAAATACTCCGTTGCACTTACTCCAACAACTCTCGGGCAGCTTGCTCGAGCATTTGGAAAACGCTTGCTCGCAAGCCTTGGCTGATGCTGAAAAATTGCTCGCCAAACTGGAAAAGCAACGCGGCAAGGCGCAAGAAAAACTGCACAAATCCCGCACCAAATTGCAGGACGCAGCTGCCGCCGGTAAAGCCAAGGCGCAGACCAAAGCCAAAGGCGCAGTGAAAGAACTCGAAGACCTGCTCGATGCCCTGAAGGATCGTCAATCCGAGACCCGCAACTACATCCTGCAACTCAAGCGTGATGCCCAGGAAAGCCTGAAACTGGCCCAGGGTGTCGGTCGTGTTCAAGAGGCTGTCGGCAAGGCGTTGTCCCTGCGTTCGGCCAAGCCTGCTGCGGCACCTGCCAAGAAAGCCGCAGCCAAATCGACAGCTGCAAAAGCACCCGCCAAGGCTGCTGCCAAACCAGCCGCGAAAGCACCGGTGAAAGTGGCTGCTAAAAAACCAGTGGCTGCCAGTGCTGCCAAGCCGGCTGCTAAATCGGCTGCGGCAAAACCAGTTGCCAAGCCAGCGGCCAAAACTGCTGCGGCAAAACCGGTAGCCAAGCCGGCGGCGAAAACCGCTGCAGCCAAACCTGCTGCTAAATCCGCAGCGGCAAAACCAGCTGCTGCCAAAACCGCTGCTGCAAAAGCGCCTGCCAAACCTGCCGCTAACAAACCGGCTGCAGCAAAAAGCGCAGCAGCCAAACCAGCTGCTAGAACTGCAGCCGCGAAGCCTGCTGCCAAACCTGCTGCAGCTAAACCGGCCGCGGCGAAACCTGCTGCCAAGCCGGCCGCCAAACCTGCTGCAAAAGTGGCGACCAAGCCTGCTGCCAAAACGGCCGCTGCGAAACCTGCTGCCGCTGCCAAGCCAGCCACCGCTGCAAAACCAGCTGCGGCCAAGCCAGCTGCAAAACCTGCAGCCAAGCCAGCGGTGAAAAAACCCGCCGCTGCGAAGCCGACTTCGACCCCCGCTGCCAAGCCGGCAGCGCCTGCATCATCGTCGAACTCAGGTCCGGCTTCGCCAACCACCGGCAGCACTTCGGCCCCTGCGGCGGCGCCAACGCCAGCTGCATCGTCGAACACAGGCACTACCCCAACCAGCGCTTCCTAAGTGCCGGTCACCGCGACGCGCAGCTGATGCAGCGCGTCGCGGCCAACGTTGGTGGTGTCCGCCGCGACACCTTCCAGCCAGGCCGTTGATCCGGCCTTGTCATTCTGCGGCCACTGCTGCGCGGTTTTTTCCAGTCGCGACAAAAGAATCCGCTCACCTTCAAGTTCCAGCGCCTTGACTTTTTCCCGCAAGATATTGAGGTCTGTATCGTCAGCTGCGGCGGCTTTCCATTGGCCGCGTAATGCACGAAGGGGCTGAATCACGCCCGCATCCCAGCCTTCGACTACTTCCCGCAGTTCCAGCAATCGCAGTTCGTTAAAGACTACCCCTCGGTGTTCCAGCCACAATCCGCACAGCAGCAGGCACACGTTCGTGCCCGCCGATTGCAGTTGCAGGCACGCCCGCTCAGCGCCGGGCCTCGCGTAGGTGGCAAGGGAAAAGCTCCACAGGTCAGAGGACATCGTGCTACTCGCGCCAGTTGTGAGCGAAGCTGGTAGACTCCGCCGCCATTATGATCCGACTTCAGAACCTGACTTTACAGCGTGGCCCGCAACGTCTGCTAGAAGACGCCGAGCTGACCCTGCACGCCGGCCACAAAGCCGGCCTCATCGGTGCCAACGGCGCCGGCAAATCGAGCCTGTTCGCCTTGATTCGGGGTGAATTGCACCCGGACTCGGGTGACTGCTACTTGCCGGCCGACTGGCGCATCGCCCATATGCGCCAGGAAATCGAGACGCTCGAGCGTCTGGCGGTCGACTATGTGCTCGATGGCGACCTGCGTCTACGCGAGGTGCAACGTGACCTCGCTGCCGCCGAGGCTGCCCATGACGGTGCCGCGCAGGCCCGCCTGCACGCCGAACTCGACAGCGCCGATGGCTACACCGCCGATGCGCGCGCGCGCAAATTGCTCGCCGGTCTCGGTTTCACCAATGAGCAGATGGATCGTCAGGTCGGTGATTTTTCCGGCGGCTGGCGGATGCGTCTGAATCTGGCGCAGGCCTTGATGTGCCCGTCGGACTTGTTGTTGCTCGACGAACCGACCAACCACTTGGATCTCGACGCGATCATCTGGCTCGAAGAGTGGCTGAAAAGCTACCCGGGCACCTTGCTGTTGATTTCCCACGACCGCGATTTCCTCGACGAAGTCGTCGACCACGTGGCGCATGTCGATCAGCGCAAAATCACCTTGTATCGCGGCGGCTACACCGCGTTCGAACGCGCCCGTGCCGAACGCCTGGCCCAACAGCAACAGGCCTACGAGAAGCAGCAGGCGCAGCGAGCGCATATGGAAAGCTACATCGCGCGCTTCAAGGCCCAGGCCACCAAGGCCCGTCAGGCGCAGAGCCGGATCAAAGCGCTGGAGCGGATGGAAGAGCTGTCGGCGGCCCACGTCGATTCGCCGTTCGATTTCGTCTTCCGCGAATCAACCAAGATCTCCAGCCCGCTGATCGACCTGTCCGACGCGCGTCTGGGCTACGGCGATAAAACCATCCTCGAGAAGGTCAAGCTGCAACTGACCCCGGGTGCGCGGATCGGTCTGCTCGGCCCGAACGGCGCGGGTAAGTCGACGCTGATCAAGAACCTTGCCGGCGAGCTATCACCGATCGCCGGGCGCCTGACCCGTGGCGAGAACACCGTGGTCGGCTACTTCGCTCAGCATCAGCTCGATTCGCTGGACTCCAAGGCCAGCCCGTTGTTGCACATGCAGCGACTGGCGCCGACCGAGCGCGAGCAGACCTTGCGTGACTTCCTCGGCGGTTTCGACTTCCGTGGCGCGCGGATCGACGAGCCGGTGCTGAATTTCTCCGGTGGCGAAAAGGCTCGTCTGGCCCTGGCGTTGATCGCCTGGGAACGTCCGAACCTGCTGCTACTCGACGAACCGACCAACCACCTCGACCTGGAAATGCGCCTGGCACTGACCATGGCGTTGCAGGAATTCAGCGGCGCGGTACTGGTGGTGTCTCACGATCGGCACTTGCTCAAGAGCACCACCGACAACTTCTATCTGGTTGCCGATGGCAAGGTCGAAGAGTTCGATGGCGACCTCGAAGATTACGCGCGTTGGCTGGTGGAATACCGTCAGCGCAATGCGCCGGTCAGCAACACCCCGGTCAACCCGGACAAGACCGACAAGAAGGCTCAGCGTCAGGCTGCCGCTGCACTGCGTCAGCAACTGGCGCCGCACAAGCGTGAAGCCGACAAGCTCGAAGCCGAGCTGGGCAAGCTTCACGAGAAGCTCGCCAAGGTCGATGCCAGCCTCGGCGACAGTGACATCTACGAGCCGGCGCGCAAGCACGAATTGCGTGATCTGCTGGCCGAACAAGCCAAGCTGAAAGTGCGCGAAGCCGAGCTTGAAGAGGCGTGGATGGAAGCGCTGGAAACCCTGGAAAGCATGCAAGCGGAGCTGGAGGCGCTGTCCTGATGGAAGCGTTCCAGTTGCCGTTGCCAGCCGTGTGGATCGAGCCGATCTGGCTCGGCGTGCAGATTCTGCTGATCCTGCTGGCCGGTTACATCGCCCAGCGCTTTGTCGCCAAATGCCTGACCCGCCTGGGGAGCGTTATCCGTTTCCCCCTCAGCTGCTGCTGCCGCTGCGAGGCGGCCTGCGCTGGCTGATCATGGGCAGTGCGCTGATTTTCGTGCTGGAGCGCCTGGGCGTGTCCGCGACAGTGCTGTGGACAGCATTGTCCGGTTTTGTTGCGGTCGCGGCGGTGGCGTTCTTCGCCATGTGGAGCGTGCTGTCCAACTTGCTGTGCGCGATCCTGATCTTCACCGTGGGGCCGTTTCGCATTGGCGACGTGGTCGAACTGGTCGATACCACCGACAAGCCGGGCGTGAAGGGGCGGGTGATCGCGATCAATCTGCTCTACACCACCTTGATCGAGGCCGAAGAGCTGGGCACCGGCAGTGCCATGGTGCAAGTGCCCAACAGCCTGTTCTTCCAGCGTTCGGTTCGGCGGTGGCGGGGGAGTGATGTGTTTCCTTCGAGCGGGTTCGAGAAGTAATCCTCAAGATCACAAGATCACAGCCTTCGGCAGCTCCTACAGGAGGCGCGTTTCCATGCAGGAGCTGTCGGAGGCTGCGATCTTTTGCTTTTCCCCCCGAGCCGCATTAGCTTAGAGACCTGTCAAAAGAGTCTCGGTCGAGGTGTGCGATGGAGCTTCAAACATGGCTGGCGTTTTTCGCCGCCTGCTGGGTGATCAGTCTTTCTCCGGGCGCTGGCGCCATTGCGTCGATGTCCAGCGGTCTGCAATACGGTTTCTGGCGTGGCTACTGGAACGCCCTCGGCCTGCAAATCGGCCTGGCGGTGCAGATCGCGATTGTCGGCGCCGGCGTTGGCGCGATCCTGACTGCTTCGGCTACCGCGTTCCATGCAATCAAATGGTTCGGTGTCGCTTACCTGGTTTATCTGGCGATCAAGCAGTGGCGTGCGCTGCCTATGGACATGAGCGATGACGCGGCGGTGCGGCCGATCGGCAAGCCGCTGGCATTGGTGTTCCGTGGTTTTCTGGTGAACATCAGCAACCCCAAGGCACTGGTGTTCATGCTGGCGGTACTGCCGCAGTTCATCAATCCACATGCACCGCTGCTGATCCAGTACGTGGTGATCGGCGCCACCATGGTCTGCGTCGACCTGATCGTCATGGCCGGTTACACCGGCCTGGCGTCCAAGGTGCTGCGCATGTTGCGTACTCCCCAGCAGCAGAAACGCATGAACCGCACGTTTGCCGGTTTGTTTATCGGCGCGGCAGCGTTCATGGCGACGTTGCGCAAAGCCGCAGCGTAAAGCCCCGATGCTGGAAAAAAGCGACCTGCGGGTCGCTTTTTTGTTTAATGCCCATCCGTATAACCCGAAGCCGAAAGCTGATTACCGCGCGGTGCGCGGGACAAGCAATCGCAAAATAACCAGACAATCGGCATCGAGCCTGCGAACAACGCTTGAGTGAATCTCATTCGAAGTGAACAATATGTAACTTCGTATTTCCTACTGAGATTCATTCATGATTGCCCCGTCGCGATTCCTGGCCTGGCTGTTAATCCCCTTGGCAGCCTTATGCAGCACCAGACTGCTGGCCGACCCCGTGGACGGCGCCCCACAGGCGCTGCATGGGCTCGATTACATCGCAGCGGATTACCCGCAGACGGTGCAGGCAGGCAGGGTGGTCAAGGAGTCCGGTTATCGAGATCAGCTCGATTCGCTCCAGGCCGTGCAAGGCTTGATCAGTGCAATGCCGGCCAAACCGGAGCAAGCCGCTTTGCTGCAGGGCGTCAATTCGCTGCGCAACGCCATTACCGAGCGTCAGGATGGCACCGACGTGGCTCGTCAGTCCCGGCAGCTCGCGGCAAAGCTGGCAGTGGCCTATGAAATCAGCCAGGCACCGATCATTACCCCCGATCCGACCCGAGGTGCGCCGTTGTACGCCCAGCATTGCTCGGTGTGCCATGGTGATGCGGGAGCCGGCGATGGCCCGGCAGGCGTCGGCCTGACACCGCCACCGTCGAATCTGCGCGACAGCGTGCGCATGGATCACCTGAGCCTCTATGCGATCTATAGCACCCTGGGCCTGGGTATCGAGGGCACCGACATGCCAGCGTTCGCCGATCAACTGGATGATCGCCAGCGCTGGGACCTGGCCACCTACATTGCCAGCTTCAGCGCCGCCCCGGATGCTGGCGCTGTTGAAAAGACCTACAACATTGCCGACCTCGCCCGTCAGACGCCTGCCGAAGTGCAGGCTGGCGAAGGTCCGCAGGCCGCCGCGGCCTATCGTGCGCAGCGCGCTCAGCCGCCGCAGGTCAAACGTGGCCCGGCGCAACTGCTCGATTACACCGCAGCCACGCTGGACAAGAGCATCGCTGCCTACCGGGCCGGGGATCACGATCAGGCCTATGACTTGTCGGTGGCGGCGTACCTGGAAGGGTTTGAGCTGGTCGAGAGCTCCCTGGACAACGTCGACGCCAATGTACGCAAAGACACCGAAAAATCCCTGATGGCCTACCGCCAGTCCCTGCAGGATGGCTTGCCGGTGGCCCAGGCCCAGCAGCGCCTGGATACTGCGAAAGGTAAATTGAAAGAGTCTGCCGGCCTGTTGGGCAGCGATGGCTTGAGCTGGTCCCTGAGCTACATTTCCGGGTTGTTGATTTTGCTGCGCGAAGGTCTGGAAGCGATTCTGGTGCTGGCGGCGATCCTCGCATTCCTGCGCAACACCGGCCAGCAATCTGCGGTACGCAGCGTTAACGTCGGTTGGGGCCTGGCGCTGCTGGCCGGCCTTGCCACCTGGGGTCTGGCCGCCTACGTTATCGACGTCAGCGGCTCGCAGCGCGAGTTGCTTGAAGGTGCCACCGCGTTGTTCGCCAGCGTGATGGTGCTGTGGCTCGGGGTGTGGATGCACGATCGTCGCCACGCCGCGGCCTGGCAGAATTACATCAAGAGCAGCCTGGTGGGCGGCGGCGGACGGTTCGGGTTTGCAACCCTGGCGTTCTTCTCGGTTTATCGTGAGTTGTTCGAAGTGATCCTGTTCTACGAGACCCTGTGGCTGCAGGCGGGGCCTGCCGGGCATAACGCAGTGCTCGCAGGCGGGGCGACGGCGCTGGTGCTGCTGGTCGGTCTGGCCTGGGTGATCCTGCGCGGCTCGGCCAAGCTGCCGCTGTCGTTGTTCTTCAGCATCAACGCCGCGTTGTTGTGCGCGCTATCGGTGGTGTTTGCAGGTCATGGGGTCAAGGCATTGCAGGAGGCGGGGATTTTCGGCACGCGTCCGGTGCCATTCTTCGAATTCGACTGGCTGGGCATTCACGCGGATGCCTACTCGTTAAGTGCCCAGATGGTGGCGATTATCGCGATAATCGTGCTGTATGGGCGTAGCTGGTTGGCGCAGAAGCGTCGGGTTCAGGTTTCCTGACCCGAGTAAACCTGGAAAGATCGTAGCCTGCGGCAGCTCCTACAGGGAGTAGGCATGTCGATGCCGGCTGCGATCTGTTCGGTTTTTCAGAGGAAATGTGATGCGCGTTTGGATAGATGCCGACGCCTGCCCACGGGCGGCCAAGGACCTGGTAGTGAAGTTCGCTCTCAAGCGCCAGTTTGAAGTGGTGCTGGTGGCCGGCCAACCGCAAATCAAGCCGGGCCTGTCACTGGTGAAATTGATCGTGGTGCCCAGCGGCCCGGATGCAGCGGACGATTATCTGGTGGAACACGCAGTGCCGGGCGAGCTGGTGATTTGCAGTGACGTACCGCTGGCCGACCGATTGGTGAAGAACGGCGTCACCGTGCTGGATCCGCGAGGCAAGGAGTTTGACGCGCAGAACATGGGCGACCGGCTGGCTGTACGTAACCTGTTCACCGACCTGCGTGAACAAGGCCAGATGAGCGGGGGCCAGCGCCCTTTGGCGAACGTGAGAAGCAAGCGTTCGCCAATTCGCTGGACCGTATCCTGACTCGACTGTCCCGCAAGCCCTGAGCCCACCTAGAACCTGATACGAAATCCTGTGAGCGGCCCCCTGTGGAAGCGAGCCTGCTCGCGATGACACCGGCACAGTCAACATCGCTTGCGGCGGCCACTCCGCTATCGCGAGCAGGGTCGCTTCCACACTGCCGATGCCCACACTCATGCCTGCATCACACGTCGTTTTCGTGAGTCAGTTCGAGCACGCGATCCACCAGTTTGTTAATCCCTGAGGCCGCTTCACTGATCGACTGCGCCAGCATGTACGCTGGGGTGCTCACCAGTTTGCGTGCCTTGTCTTCGATGATGTCGCTGACGGCGCAATCTTCGTGGGTCGCGCCCATCTTGTTCATGGCGGTGGCGGTGTCGGCATCGTTGCCGATGGTGCAGGTCACGCCCGGGCCGTAGATTTTTGCCGCAAGTGCCGGCGAGATGCACATCAGGCCGACCGGTTTGCCCGCTTCGGCAAACGCCTCGGCCAACGCCAGGACTTCAGGCTGCACTGAGCAGCCCGCGCCTTCGACGGCAAAGTTGGAAAGGTTCTTCGCCGCACCAAAACCACCGGGCACGATCAGCGCATCGAAGTCGTCGACGTCGGCCTCGCGGATGTCCTTGATATTGCCACGGGCAATGCGCGCCGATTCCACCAGCACGTTGCGCGACTCGGGCATTTCTTCGCCGGTCAGGTGATTGATCACATGCAATTGCGCGATGTTCGGGGCAAAGCACTGCACCTGCGCGCCGCGTTGATCGAGGCGCAGCAGGGTGATGACGCTTTCATGGATCTCGGCGCCGTCGTACACGCCACTGCCGGACAGGATCACTGCAACTTTTTTGCTCATGGGTTTCTCTCCAGATTCATGGCGCTAAATGTCCACTAAATTGTCGCGCGTTGCCATAGGGTTAATGTGCGGTAACAACCAGGGCGGGCCGCCCCAACATGGGGCTGGCCCGGAGCAGAAGGCTTTCTAAATGGATCGCAACGAAGCCAGGGTGTTCATTATTTGCGAGCGTCTGTCACGCGGCGTGGCGACGCGCGCAGGGGTGCGACGTGCGGGGGCGCATCGGGTGAGCAGGAGCGGTCTCTACGGGGTGCAGGGACCGTTTTATTCGGTGGGCGTCTTGGGCGCTGCGGCCTTGGCCTGTTCAGCTTTCAATGCCTGCTCGTCGGCATAGACTTTTTTGCCAGCTGGGCGTTCTTGAAGCGCCGGCGCAGCCACAGGCCCACGCCCAGGACCAGCAGGGCGCCCAGCACCCATAGCTCGTACTTCTTGACGCTGCCAAGCATGCCTTCCAGCACGGCACCAAAATGATACGCGGCCGCCGCCAGTGCCGAAGCCCAGATCGCCGCGCCAATCCCGTTCAGCAACAGATAACGTCCCGGTGGATAGCCCGACAGACCGATCGCCACGGGCATTACCGTGCGTAACCCGTAGACGAAGCGGAAGCTCAGGACCCAGATGTCCGGGTGCTTGCGGATGTGTTCCAGCGCCCGATCGCCCATCAACTGCCAGCGCGGCTTGCGCGCCAGCAATTTGCGCCCGTGCTTGCGGCCAAGGAAATACCACAGCTGATCGCCCGCATAACTGCCACAGAACGCGACTATGGTGACGATCTTGATGTCCATGTAACCGCGGAACGCAAGGAAGCCCGCGAGTACCAGAATGGTTTCGCCTTCGAAGAACGTGCCGAGGAACAAGGCAAAGTAGCCAAAGTCATGCAGAAATTGTTGGAGCATTGTCTGGGTGCTGGCGAAATGAACGCGCAGCCTAACCCTTCGGACACATTCATGAAAGTGTCGAAATGTGTCTCGACGTGAACAATTCCTACACTGAGAATGGAATGCGGCTACGTGTCACGGGTCTCACGCAACTGTCATCTGTTAGTCATAATGGCCGTCTATAACTGTCACGCTCGCCCGTTTGCGCGGGCTCAGGAGTCCGCCGTGAGCTTTACCCCTGCCAACCGTTTGTTCCCTGCAACCCGCCTGCGGCGCAATCGTCGTGACGATTTTTCGCGTCGGCTGGTGCGGGAAAATGTGCTGACGGTCGATGACTTGATCCTGCCGGTGTTCGTGCTCGACGGTGAAAACCGCCGCGAAGCCGTGGCGTCGATGCCGGGCGTAGAGCGCTTGACCATCGACCTGCTGCTTGAAGAAGCGGCGAAATGGGTCGAACTGGGGATTCCGGCGCTGGCGCTGTTCCCGGTGACGCCTCCTGAACTCAAATCCCTCGACGCTGCCCAAGCCTGGGATCCCGAAGGCATTGCCCAGCGCGCGACCCGCGCCCTGCGTGAGCGCTTCCCGGAACTGGGGGTGATCACCGACGTCGCCCTCGACCCGTTCACCACTCATGGTCAGGACGGTATTCTCGACGAAGAAGGCTACGTGCAGAACGACATCACCGTCGACGCACTGGTGCGCCAGGCCCTGTCTCACGCCGAAGCCGGCGCGCAGGTGGTTGCACCGTCGGACATGATGGACGGTCGCATCCAGGCCATCCGTGAAGCGCTGGAAATCGCCGGTCACGTCAACGTGCGGATCATGGCCTACTCGGCCAAGTACGCCAGCGCCTATTACGGCCCGTTCCGCGATGCTGTGGGTTCGGCGTCGAATCTTGGCAAAGCGAACAAGGCTTCTTATCAGATGGACCCGGCCAACAGCGACGAAGCGCTGCACGAAGTCGGTGCGGACTTGTCTGAAGGCGCGGACATGGTCATGGTCAAGCCGGGCATGCCATACCTGGACATTCTTTTCCGGGTAAAAGATGCCTTCAAAGTGCCGACCTTCGTCTATCAGGTTAGCGGCGAATACGCCATGCACATGGCGGCGATCCAGAATGGCTGGTTGAGCGAGGCGGTGATTCTTGAATCACTGACCGCCTTTAAACGTGCCGGCGCTGATGGCATCCTGACTTACTTTGCTGTCCGTGCCGCTCAATTGTTACGAGAGCAGAAATAGCCCTCCCAGGAACATTCAATGAATACCGAAGGACTCACTGAAGTTGCAGTAAAAGAAGCTCAGCCGGTGGTGGAGCAAATCACCGAAACCCCGCCGGAGCTGGAGCCTGCGCCACCCGCGCCGGTGGCCGAAACCGCTGCGGCGGTGCCGGCGATTGCCATTCCGGGCCTGGATGACAGCAGCCTGTATATCCACCGCGAGCTCTCGCAACTGCAATTCAACATCCGCGTGCTGGAACAGGCGCTGGATGAGTCCTACCCGTTGCTGGAGCGGCTGAAGTTCCTGCTGATCTTCTCCAGCAACCTCGATGAATTCTTCGAAATCCGTGTCGCCGGCCTGAAAAAGCAGATCACCTTCGCCCGTGAACAGGCGGGCGCCGATGGCCTGCAACCGCATCAGGCCCTGGCACGCATCAGCGAGCTGGTGCATGGTCACGTTGATCGTCAATACGCGATCCTCAACGACATCCTGCTGCCGGAGCTTGAAAAGCATCAGGTGCGCTTCATCCGTCGCCGTAACTGGACGACCAAGCTCAAGACCTGGGTGCGCCGCTATTTCCGCGACGAGATCGCGCCGATCATCACCCCGATCGGCCTCGACCCGACGCACCCGTTCCCGTTGCTGGTGAACAAGAGCCTGAACTTCATCGTTGAACTCGAAGGCATTGATGCCTTTGGTCGCGACTCCGGTCTGGCGATTATTCCGGCGCCGCGTCTGCTGCCACGAATCATCAAGGTGCCGGAAGAGGTTGGCGGCGCTGGCGACAACTACGTGTTCCTCTCGTCGATGATTCACGCGCACGCCGATGACCTGTTCCAGGGGATGAAGGTAAAAGGCTGCTACCAGTTCCGTCTGACCCGAAACGCCGACCTCGCGCTCGATTCCGAAGACGTCGAAGACCTGGCCCGCGCGCTGCGTGGCGAGTTGTTCTCGCGTCGTTACGGTGATGCGGTACGTCTGGAAGTCGCCGACACCTGCCCGAAACATTTGTCGGACTACCTGCTCAAGCAGTTCAACCTGAGCGAGACCGAGCTGTATCAGGTCAACGGCCCGGTCAACCTGACGCGACTGTTCAGCATCACCGGTCTGGACAGCCATCCGGAGCTGCAATACACGCCGTTCACCCCGCAGATCCCGAAACTGCTGCAAAACAGCGAGAACATTTTCAGCGTGGTCAGCAAACAGGACATCCTGCTGCTGCACCCGTTCGAGTCGTTCACGCCAGTGGTCGACCTGCTGCGCCAGGCGGCGAAAGACCCGCATGTCCTGGCCGTGCGCCAGACGCTTTACCGCTCCGGCGCCAACTCGGAAATCGTCGATGCGCTGGTCGATGCCGCGCGTAACGGCAAGGAAGTGACCGCGGTCATCGAGCTGCGCGCGCGCTTCGACGAAGAGTCCAACCTGCAACTGGCCAGCCGTCTGCAAGCGGCCGGTGCGGTGGTGATCTACGGCGTGGTCGGCTTCAAGACCCACGCCAAGATGATGCTCATTTTGCGTCGCGAGGCCGGAGAGATCGTGCGTTACGCGCACCTCGGCACCGGTAACTACCACGCCGGCAACGCCAAGCTCTATACCGACTACAGCCTGCTGACCTCCGACGATGCCTTGTGTGAAGACGTCGGCAAACTGTTCAGCCAGTTGATCGGCATGGGCAAGACGCTGCGCATGAAGAAGCTGTTGCACGCGCCGTTTACCCTGAAGAAGGGCATGCTCGACATGATTGCCCGCGAGACCCAGTTCGCCGTTGAAGGCAAACCGGCGCACATCATCGCCAAGTTCAACTCGCTGACCGATCCGAAGATCATCCGCGCGCTGTACAAGGCCAGCCAGTCCGGCGTGCGCATCGATCTGGTGGTACGCGGCATGTGCTGTCTGCGTCCGGGGATTGCCGGGGTTTCGCACAACATCCATGTGCGCTCGATCATCGGCCGCTTCCTCGAGCACACGCGGGTGTTCTACTTCCTCAACGGCGGCGAGGAGCAGATGTTCCTCTCCAGCGCCGACTGGATGGAGCGCAACCTCGACAAGCGTGTGGAGACTTGCTTCCCGGTGGAAGGCAAAAAGCTGCTGACCCGCGTGAAGAAAGAGCTGGAGCTGTACCTGACCGACAACACCCACAGCTGGAGCCTGCAGTCGGATGGCCGTTACATCCGCAACACGCCAACCGGCAACCAGAACCCGCGCAGCGCGCAGGCGACGTTGCTGGAACGCTTGGGCAGCCCGATCCTGGCAGTGCGTTAAGCCTCAAGGGGCATAAAAAATGGCGATCCCTGCGGATCGCCATTTTTTGTCCCTGTGAAGGCAAGACTCGCCGGCAGTGGCATTCGCAAGATTGCGGCATTCCCTGTAGGGCACTACCGGACGTTGAGGGTGAAGCCCACCCGGGTAAGCCACTCCGCTTCCAGGGCAAAATCCGCCTGGGTCAGCTGGTTTTCATCCAGCCAGTTGGCCGGGAACAACACATCCAGGCTGTCGCCATTGGCCCGCAGGACCACCTGGGGCATTTCCTGGGTGCCACGGATGTGGTGGAACAGGATCGCGAAGCGCAGCAGCACGCACAGGCGGATCAGCTTGCTGCCGTCACTGCCGAACTCGGCAAACTTGTCCCGGGGAATGTTACGGCGATGGCCGCGCACCAGCAGTGCGAGCATCTGCTGGTCTTCGCGGGAGAAGCCGGCGAGGTCCGAGTGCTCGATCAGGTAGGCGCCATGCTTGTGGTAATGATAGTGAGCGATGTCCAGGCCCACTTCGTGAACCTTGGCCGCCCAGCCCAGCAGTTCGCGCCAGACACCGTCATCCAGGTCCCAATCTTCGGCTACCTGGTCGAAGGCGTGCAGCGCCTTGCGTTCTACCCGCGCCGCTTGTTCCAGGTCGACGTGATAACGCTCCATCAGCGAGCTCAGGGTGCGCTCACGGACGTCTTCGTGATGATGACGGCCCAGCAGGTCGTAGAGCACCCCTTCACGCAGCGCGCCGTCACAGTGATCCATGCGTTGCAGTTCGAGGGCGTCGAAAATCGCTTCGAGAATCGCCAGGCCCGCCGGGAAGATTGTCCGGCGATCAGGCTTGATGCCTTCGAAATCGATCTTGTCGACGTCGCCAAGCTTGAACAGGCGACGCTTGAGCCACGCCAGACCTTCTGCGTTCACTTCGCCAGTGCCGTGCCCGCCAGCCTTCAGCGCCAGGCCGATGGCGCGGATGGTGCCTGAGGAGCCGATGGCTTCATCCCAGGTCAGGCGATGCAGGGCGTGCTCAATGCTCATGATCTCCAGCCGCGCCGCGGTGTACGCCTGGGCGTAGCGGGCCGGGGTGATCTTGCCATCCTTGAAATAGCGCTGAGTGAAGCTGACACAGCCCATTTGCAGGCTTTCGCGCAATAAAGGCTCGAAACGCTGGCCGATGATGAATTCGGTACTGCCGCCGCCGATGTCGGCCACCAGACGCTTGCCCGGGGTGTCGGCGAGGGTGTGCGACACGCCCAGATAGATCAGGCGCGCTTCTTCACGACCGGAAATGACTTCCACCGGGTGGCCGAGGATTTCTTCGGCGCGGTGGATGAACTCGAGGCGGTTGCGCGCTTCACGCAAGGCGTTGGTGCCAACGATGCGCACGGCGCCGAGCGGCATGCCGTTGATCAGTTGGGCAAAGCGCTTGAGGCAATCGAGGCCGCGTTGCATCGATTCTTCGTTGAGCTTGCGCTCATCGTCGATGCCGGCAGCCAACTGAACCTTCTCGCCGAGCCGCTCGAGAATGCGGATTTCGCCGTTCTGGGCCTTGGCCACGACCATGTGAAAGCTGTTGGAGCCCAGGTCGATTGCGGCGATCAGGGACAGATTCTTGGCTTGGGATTGCGGCATGGTCAGGGGGTCTCGGTCGATAACCCCGACATCGTGCCACGATCAAACGCTGGCGCCAACGCGCATGGTTCAAACCGTTGATTCAGCGCAGGAAAGCTTGAGACCGCAGCGCGGCTATTCGCGAGCAGGCTCGCTCCCACAGGTTTTGCGTCGAACACAAAATCATTTCCCGCCACAGAACCCTGTGGGAGCGAGCCTGCTCGCGAAGGCGTTCGCCCGGGCACCGCAGATCCTTCAGGCTGTCGCTTCAGCGGTGCCAATAAAGTTCGCCAGCTCCGCCGTCTGCGGATTGGCAAACAACACCTTCGGATCCCCCACCTCATGCACCTTGCCATGGTGCATGAACACCAATTTATCGCCGACCTCGCGGGCAAAGCGCATTTCGTGGGTGACCATGATCAGTGTCATGCCTTCCTTGGCCAGTTGCCGCACCACGCTGAGCACTTCGTTGACCAGTTCCGGGTCGAGCGCCGAGGTGATCTCGTCGCACAGCAGCACCTTTGGCGACATCGCCAACGCGCGCGCAATCGCTACCCGTTGCTGTTGGCCGCCGGACAATCGATCCGGGAAGGCGTCAAATTTTTCCCCCAGGCCGACCCGTTCGAGCATCTCGCGCGCCAGTTCCGCTGCCTTGGCTTTCGGCACTTTCTGCACCACTTGCGGTGCAAGCATGACGTTTTCGCCAACGGTCAGGTGCGGGAACAAGTTGAACTGCTGAAAGACCATGCCGACTTTCTGCCGCAGGCTGCGCAGGTCGGCGCGGGCGGCGTCGAGATACTCGCCGTCGACTTCAATCACACCGTCGTTGATCGACTCCAGGCCATTAAGCGTGCGCAGCAAGGTCGATTTGCCCGAACCGCTGCGGCCGATGATCGCCACCACCTGGCCTTCCTCGACGGTCAGGTCGATGCCTTTGAGCACATGATGATCGCCGTAGTATTTATGCAGGGCGGAAATTCTAAGCAGAGGCATGCAGTCTCCTTTCCAGGTAGCGCGCACTGAGGGACAAGGGGTAGCAGAGCAGGAAGTAGCCGAGGGCGACGAGGCCATAGACCATGAACGGTTCAAACGTGGCGTTGGCGAGCATGCCGCCGGTCTTGGTCAGTTCGGTGAAGCCGATGATCGAGGTCACTGCGGTGCCTTTGACCACTTGCACCGAGAAGCCCACGGTCGGCGCCACGGCAATGCGCAGCGCTTGCGGCAGGATCACGTAGCGCAGTTGCTCCAGCGGATTCAGCGCCAGACTCGCCGAGGCTTCCCACTGGCCATTCGGAATCGACTCCACGCAACCGCGCCAGATCTCCGCCAGATACGCACTGGTGAACAAGGTCAGGGCAATCGCTGCGGCCGTCCACGGTGATATTTCGATCCCGGCCAGCGCCACGCCGAAGAACACCAGAAACAGCTGCATTAACAGTGGCGTGCCCTGGAACAGTTCGATCCAGGTGCGGGCGATATTGCTCGACACGGCGTTTTTCGAGATGCGCATGATCAGGATCAGCAGCCCGACGAGCCCGCCGCCAATAAACGCCACCAGCGACAACGCCAGTGTCCATTGCAGGCCGACGAGCAGGTTGCGCAGGATGTCCCAGAAGGTGAAATCGCTCATACGCGGCTCCCGCTTCGGCTGATGTAGCGACGGCCGATCCAGTTCAGCAACTGGCGGATCAGCAGCGCCATGCACAGGTAGATCAGCGTGGTCAGCGCATAGGTTTCAAAAGCGCGGAAGTTGCGCGACTGAATAAAATTGGCGGCAAAGCTCAACTCTTCGGTAGCGATCTGCGAACACACCGCCGAACCGAGCATGACGATGATGATCTGGCTGCTCAGTGCCGGCCAGACCTTGCCCAGCGCCGGCAGCAGGATGACGTGGCGAAACGCTTCGAAGCGAGTCATCGCCAGCGCTGCGGCGGCTTCCAGCTGGCCTCGGGGGATCGCCTGAATGCCGGCGCGGATGATTTCCGTGGAATAGGCGCCCAGGTTGATCACCATCGCCAGTACGGCGGCCTGCCATTCGGAAATCTGCACACCCAGTGACGGCAGGCCGAAGAAGATGAAAAACAACTGCACCAGGAAGGGTGTGTTGCGGATCAACTCGACGTAAACCCCGAAAATCACCGAGAACGGGCGAATGTTCCACGCCCGTACCAGCGCGCCAACGATGCCGAGCGCCACCCCGAATACCGCGCCAATGGCGGTCAGTTCAAGGGTGAACAACGCACCGCGCAGTAGCAGGTCGGTATTTTGCACCACCGGTAGAAAGTCGAACTGGTAAGCCATGTCAAATCTCCCGAGCGACGATCAGAGATCGGCCGGCAGTGGCTCTTTCAGCCAGGTCTGGGAGTTCTTTCTCCAGTGCGCCGTCTGTTTTAGCAGTAGCGAGGATCTGGTTGACCTTGCCCAGCAGCGCTGCTTCGTTCTTGTTCACGCCAACGTAGACCGGCGAATCCTTGAGCTTCACTTTCAGCGCCGGCACACGTTTCGGGTTCTTTTCGCTGATCGCAACCATCACCACGTTGCCGCTGGCGATCAGGTCGACCTGCCCGGCGAGATAAGCGGCGATGGTCGAGTTGTTGTCCTCGAAACGCTTGATGGTCACGCCTTCCGGGGCCACCTTGGTCAGCTCGATGTCTTCGATGGCGCCCCGGGTGACGCTGATGGTCTTGCCCTTGAGGTCATCCAGCGTCTCGATCGTGGCCTCTGGCGGGCCGAACACGGCGAGGTAAAACGGTGCGTAGGCGCGGGAGAAGTCGATGACTTTCTCGCGCTCCGGGTTTTTGCCGAGGCTGGAAATCACCAGGTCGACTTTGCCGGTGGTCAGAAACGGAATGCGGTTGGTGCTGTTGACCGGGGTCAGTTCGAGTTTGACCTTGAGCTGATCGGCCAGCAGTTTTGCCGTGTCGATGTCCAGGCCACGGGGTTTCATGTCCGGGCCGACCGAGCCGAACGGCGGGAAGTCCTGTGGCACGGCTACTTTGAGGACGCCGCGCTTGACCACGTCCTCCAGGCCATCGGCGTGGGCGGGCGCCTGGCTCAGCATCAGGCTGGCAAACAGGGCTGCGAGGAGGGCGCTGTAACGCTTGGTCATGGCAAATCTCCGAATCGGCGAGAAGTGATTTCTGCGGATCGACAGAGCACGGGCCATGCCAAGTATCGGTTTCGGGTGGCACAGCCCCCGGGTTTACTGGGTTTGCTCGGTCTTACTGGTCTGAACAGTTGAGCCCTGATTCGCACCCTGATAGCGCATCGTCATAACTCTGCGAACCCCGCTGGGGCACGACTTGCCGGACTCGGCGAATAGCTTTACAACTAGCCGCACATTGGCCTGACGCGTCTGAACAACCATGAATTCGATTTCCCGTGCGGTACCCGAAGTGGCGCTGCAAGCGATCCGCAAACTGATCACCGAACAGGGTTTCGGCGCGGGCGACGCCTTGCCTTCGCAACGCGATCTGGCCCTGCAGTTGGGCGTCAGCCGGGCGTCATTGCGTGAAGCACTGTCGTCGCTGAGCGCGTTGGGTGTGGTCAGCATTCAGCCGGGCAAGGGTGTTTTCGTGCAGTCACCGGTGGACCTGGCGCGGTCCGACGCGGCGTTGAGCTGGCCCTTCGCGGCACAGGCGTCGCCCCTGGACATCTTCCAGTTGCGCTATGCCCTGGAGGGGTTTGCTGCGGGCTTGGCAGCGGTGATGTTAAGTACCGTCCAGCTCGATGCGCTGGAAGACAACGTGGCCGCGATGCGCAACGAGTTGAAGGTGGGCGACTTCGAAGCGGCGGCGAAGCTGGACTTCGAATTCCACTGGCGAATCCTGCTGGCCAGCGGCAATCAGGCGATGCTGAGCATCCTCACCAACAGCGCCGAGATGTTTCTGGAGAGTCAGAAACTACCGTTCATCCGTGCCGAACGCGCCATGGAAACCTGGCAGGAACACCGCAAGATCCTCCGCGCGCTCGCACGCCGGTCCTCCGGGGCCGCGCAAAAAGCGATGCAGGAACACGTGCGCAACGCTGCCCTTCGTACTGGAATCGCCTTTACCGCCCCCGCCACGGCGTGACTTGAGCTATACCCAAACTCATGGGGCACCATAGCAAGACTCAATCATCTGCGGCTTCCTGAACAGGGGAAGGGCGGCTATGATGGGCCACGTTTTTTTGCTTACAACCTGGAGAATTCCATGAGCAGCGATCTTATCAAACACGTTAGCGACGCTAGCTTCGAAGCCGACGTACTCAAGGCCGAAGGCGCTGTCCTGGTCGATTACTGGGCTGAATGGTGCGGTCCTTGCAAAATGATCGCTCCGGTTCTGGACGAGATTGCCGAGACTTACAAAGGCAAGCTGACCGTTGCCAAACTGAACATCGACGAAAATCAGGAAACCCCGGCCAAGCACGGCGTGCGTGGTATCCCGACGCTGATGCTGTTCAAGAACGGCAACGTTGAAGCGACCAAGGTCGGCGCTCTGTCGAAGTCGCAACTGGCCGCTTTCCTCGACGCCAACATCTAAGCGTCGCTGTAAAGAGCCGGAAAAAAAGCCCCGCAAATAGCGGGGCTTTTTGCGTATTCAGGGCTAGACGCTCCGAAACTCAGGTGGTACATTCGGCCCCGCACTGGTTTCTCCAATGCCCCCTGCTAGCCGTCGCCGACGCACTCCTTTTCGAATAAGTACGCGATCCTGTCGCCTTCTCTGCGGCGCGGCCTCATTAAGCCAAAAGCTTAATTTCCCCCCCTCCATAAATGATTACGTCATTCCTATATGAATCTGACTGAACTCAAGCAAAAGCCGATTACCGAACTGCTCGAATTGGCCGAACAGATGGGCATAGAAAATATGGCCCGTTCGCGCAAGCAGGACGTGATTTTCTCCCTGCTGAAAAAGCACGCGAAAAGCGGCGAGGAAATCTCCGGTGATGGCGTGCTGGAGATTCTCCAGGACGGCTTCGGCTTCCTGCGCTCCGCTGACGCTTCCTATCTGGCCGGCCCGGACGATATTTACGTCTCGCCAAGCCAGATCCGCCGTTTCAACTTGCGCACCGGTGACACCATCGTTGGCAAGATCCGCCCTCCGAAGGAAGGCGAGCGGTATTTCGCCCTGCTCAAGGTCGACACGATCAACTTCGATCGTCCCGAGAACGCGAAAAACAAGATTCTCTTCGAGAACCTGACCCCGCTGTTCCCGACCGTGCGCATGAAGATGGAAGCCGGTAACGGTTCCACCGAAGACTTGACCGGTCGCGTGATCGACCTGTGCGCCCCGATCGGCAAAGGCCAGCGTGGTCTGATCGTGGCACCGCCGAAAGCCGGTAAAACGATCATGCTGCAAAACATCGCAGCGAACATCGCCCGTAACAACCCTGAAGTTCACCTGATCGTGCTGCTGATCGACGAGCGTCCGGAAGAAGTAACCGAAATGCAGCGCACCGTGCGCGGCGAAGTGGTTGCCTCGACTTTCGACGAGCCGCCGACCCGTCACGTACAGGTTGCCGAAATGGTGATCGAGAAGGCCAAGCGCCTGGTCGAACACAAAAAAGACGTGGTGATCCTGCTCGACTCCATCACCCGTCTGGCCCGTGCCTACAACACCGTGATCCCGAGCTCCGGCAAGGTATTGACCGGTGGTGTCGATGCTCACGCCCTGGAGAAGCCAAAGCGTTTCTTCGGTGCTGCGCGTAACATCGAAGAAGGCGGCTCGCTGACCATTATCGCCACCGCGCTGGTTGAAACCGGCTCGAAAATGGACGAAGTGATCTACGAAGAGTTCAAGGGTACCGGCAACATGGAGCTGCCTCTGGATCGCAAGATCGCCGAGAAGCGCGTGTTCCCTGCGATCAACATCAACCGTTCCGGCACTCGCCGCGAAGAGTTGCTGACGGCCGATGACGAGTTGCAGCGCATGTGGATCCTGCGCAAGCTGCTGCACCCGATGGACGAGATCGCTGCCATCGAGTTCCTGGTCGACAAGCTGAAAACGACCAAGACCAACGATGAGTTCTTCCTGTCGATGAAACGCAAGTAAGTCGATAGATCAGCAAAAGCCGGGGAAACCCGGCTTTTTGCTATCTGATTTTTGATCAATGGCAGTTCGTGGTTCTGAACAGCGGGGTTCGGCGCTAAACTGCCTCCCCGAACGCCACGGCCAAAACGAGGCTCACGCATGCAGTATCGCGACTTGCGCGACTTTATCAGCGGTCTGGAAAAGCGCGGAGAGTTGAAACGCATCCAGATTCCCGTCTCGCCGGTGCTGGAGATGACTGAGGTGTGCGACCGCACGCTGCGGGCCAAGGGCCCGGCGCTGCTGTTCGAGAAGCCGACAGGTTACGACATCCCGGTGCTCGGCAACCTGTTCGGCACCCCCGAGCGGGTGGCCATGGGCATGGGCGCCGAGTCGGTCAGCGAGCTGCGCGAGATCGGCAAGCTGCTGGCCTTTCTCAAGGAGCCGGAGCCGCCGAAGGGCTTGAAGGACGCGTGGTCGAAGCTGCCGATCTTCCGCAAGATCATCTCGATGGCGCCGAAAGTCGTCAAAGACGCGGTGTGCCAGGAAGTGGTCATCGAAGGCGACGACGTCGACCTGGCGATGCTGCCGGTGCAGACCTGCTGGCCCGGCGACGTTGGCCCGCTGATCACCTGGGGCCTGACTGTCACCAAAGGCCCGAACAAGGAGCGCCAGAACCTTGGCATCTACCGTCAGCAAGTGATCGGCCGTAACAAGGTGATCATGCGCTGGCTGAGCCACCGTGGCGGCGCGCTCGACTTCCACGAATGGTGCGAGAAACATCCGGGCCAGCCGTTCCCGGTGTCCGTGGCTCTGGGTGCCGATCCGGCGACCATTCTTGGCGCCGTGACGCCGGTGCCGGACAGTCTCTCCGAATACGCTTTTGCCGGTCTGCTGCGCGGTAACCGCACCGAGCTGGTCAAGTGCCGTGGCAACGACCTGCAAGTGCCGGCCACCGCCGAGATCATCCTTGAAGGCGTGATCCATCCGGGCGAAATGGCCGACGAAGGCCCGTACGGTGACCACACCGGTTACTACAACGAAGTCGACAGCTTCCCGGTGTTCACCGTCGAGCGCATCACCCACAGGATCAAGCCGATCTACCACAGCACCTACACCGGCCGTCCGCCGGATGAGCCGGCGATTCTCGGCGTGGCGCTGAATGAAGTGTTCGTGCCGATCCTGCAGAAGCAGTTCCCGGAAATCACCGATTTCTACCTGCCGCCGGAAGGTTGCTCGTACCGCATGGCCATCGTGACCATGAAGAAATCGTATCCGGGGCACGCCAAGCGCGTGATGCTCGGTGTCTGGTCGTTTTTGCGACAGTTCATGTACACCAAATTCGTTATCGTCACCGACGACGATATCAACGCCCGGGACTGGAATGATGTGATCTGGGCGATCACCACGCGCATGGACCCCAAGCGCGACACGGTGATGATCGATAACACGCCGATCGACTATCTCGATTTCGCCTCGCCGATTTCTGGCCTGGGTTCGAAGATGGGCCTCGATGCCACCCACAAGTGGCCGGGCGAAACCACTCGCGAGTGGGGCCGTGTGATTGTCAAGGACGACGCCGTTACCCAACGGATCGATGCCATCTGGAATCAATTAGGAATAGATTGATGCGTGTAACCCTTCAGCCCTCCGGAGCAGTGCTTGAGATACGGCCCGGTGAGCGGATTCTCGACGGTGCGCGGCGGTTGGGCTATGAATGCCCGCAAAGCTGCCGCAATGGTAATTGTCACGTGTGCGCGGCGCTGCTGGTGGAAGGCCGCGTCGAGCAGAGCGGCGATGTGCGCGATCACGGTGAGTTCTACACTTGCATTGCGCAGCCGCTGGAAGACTGCGTCGTGCTGTGGGATGGCGTGCTCTCGCTGGGAGAATTACCTGTGCGTAGCTTGGCGTGTCAGGTCATCGAGTGCCGGGACGTGGGTGGCGACACCTGGCGCGTCAGCTTGCGAGCGCCTGCCGGCAAGCCGCCGCGCTATCACGCCGGGCAGTATCTGATGATCGAGCGGGAGAATGGCGAGAAGTCGGCCTTTTCCCTGGCCTCGGCGCCCCATTCGGGCCGGGACCTGCAAATACACGTGCTGGCGCGCGAAAGCAGTGCGCTGAGCCTGGTAGAACAGCTGCAACGCAACCCGATGGTGCGCGTTCAGCTGCCGTTCGGTGACACGCATCTGGCGGAATTGCCCGACGGGCCGCTGGTGCTGGTCGCTGCTGGTACCGGCATGGGCCAGATTCACGCACTGATCGAACATTGCCGCGCCAACGGCTTCAAACACCCGGTGCATCTGTACTGGGGCGTGCGTCGTCCGGAAGATTTCTATGAGATCGAACATTGGGACGAATGGCTGAAGCTGCCCAATCTGTTCCTGCACAAAGTCGTCAGCGATCAGTGCGGCTGGGAAGGGCGCTGCGGCATGCTGCACGAGGCGGTCTGCGAAGACTTCCCGGATCTGAAACCGCTGCACGTCTACGCCAGCGGTTCGCCGGCCATGGTCTACGGCACACTCGACGCTCTGGTCGAGGCCGGGATGGACGCTCACCAGATGCGTGCCGACGTGTTTGCGTACGCGCCTCGCTCTTGAGCCTCGCTCTTGGCCTGCGATTCTGACCTTGCCTTCGTAGGGGATGCCGCAGGCTGCGATCTTTTGACTTTGCTTTTGAAGATCAAAAGATCGCAGCCTGCGGCAGCTCCTACGCTTTGTATCCTTATAACTCTCTATATAGCCGATCGGTATTTATCTAATTGGATAAATACCGCTAGGTTATATATCAATCAGGCAATCGATTAATAACTGTGCCATGGCACTTAAATTGCCTTAAAACATATGTGCCTTATTGTTACAGCGGTGCGTTCTATTAAGTAATTCTTCACCCGCGGGGAGCTGAACGCTATTCGCCATGAGTGCCATTGAAAACGCTTTTCTGAACCTGGCTTACCCTCCGCGGCTCGATCTTGGGCCGCAGCTGACGCACGAACAACTTCTCGCTTCCATGCAATCCACCATGGCGCGCCACAAGGGCGGGCCGGTGTGGCTGTTCGCCTACGGTTCGCTGATCTGGCGGCCGGAATGCACGGCGGTGGAAAGGGTGCGCGGCCGCGTGCATGGCTACCATCGCGGCTTGTACCTGTGGTCGCACGAGCATCGCGGTACGCCGGAAATGCCCGGTCTGGTGTTTGGTCTGGATCGTGGCGGTTCGTGCAGCGGCTTCGCGTATCGCTTGCCGGAAGAACAGCTGGATGCCTCGCTGTATGCGCTCTGGCAGCGCGAAATGCCATTCCCTTCCTATCGCCCACACTGGCTCAACTGCCGTCTCGAAGACGGAAGTCAGGTCCAGGCATTGGGGTTCGTGTTGGAGCGACACTTGCCCAGCTACGCCGGCAACTTGCCGGACCACGTGCTGAGTCAGGTATTCGAAAATGCTTGCGGGCGCTACGGCACTACTCGCGATTACGTCGAGCAGACCGCCCACGCCTTGCGTAGCCACGCCATGCCAGACCGGAATCTGGAGGCGCGGCTCAAGCGCTGCAAGTCCTCAGTGGATCAGGCGACGGCTTCACGGCTCTGACTGGCCACTTGCTTGTGCCACAGCGTGGGTGCCAGGAAGGCCATCGACAGCAGGCAAGCGCCCACCAGCAGCACGAACCCACCGTCCCAGCCGAAGTGGTCAACGGTGTAGCCCATCGCCGCACTCGCCGCGACCGAACCGCCCAGATAACCAAACAGACCGGTGAAACCGGCCGCTGTGCCAGCGGCTTTTTTCGGTGCCAGTTCCAGCGCCTGCAGACCGATCAGCATCACCGGGCCGTAGATCAGGAAGCCGATCGAGAACAGCGCGATCATGTCGACGGTCGGGTTGCCAGCCGGGTTCAGCCAGTAAACCAGGGTCGCCACAGTTACCAGCGCCATGAACACCATGCCGGTCAGGCCGCGGTTGCCACGGAAGATCTTGTCCGACATCCAGCCGCACAGCAGCGTGCCCGGAATACCCGCCCACTCGTAAAAGAAGTAAGCCCAGGAAGTTTTATCGACGGTGAAACCCTTGGCTTCTTTCAGATAGGTCGGTGCCCAGTCCAGCACGCCATAGCGCAGCAGGTAGACGAAGACGTTGGCCATGGCGATGTACCAGAGCATTTTGTTGCGCAGCACGTATTTGACGAAGATTTCTTTCGCGCTGAATTCGTCTTCGTGGCTGGCGTCGTAGCCTTCCGGGTAATCGTTCTTGTACTTTTCGATTGGCGGCAGGCCAACCGATTGCGGGGTGTCGCGCATGGTGATGAAGGCAAATACCGCCACGGCCAAGGCTACGGCTGCCGGTACGTAGAACGCCGCGTGCCAGTCGTTGAACAGGCCCATGCCGAGCAGGAACAGCGGGCCGATCAGGCCGCCACCGACGTTATGCGCCACGTTCCATACCGAGACCACGCCGCCACGTTCTTTCTGCGACCACCAGTGCACCATCGTCCGGCCACTTGGCGGCCAGCCCATGCCCTGGGCCCAGCCGTTGATGAACAGCAGAATGAACATCATGGTCACGCTGGACGTTGCCCACGGTGCGAAACCGAAAACGAACATCACCCCGGCCGACACCAACAGGCCGAAAGGCAGGAAGAAACGCGGGTTTGAACGGTCGGACACCAGGCCCATGAGGAACTTCGACAAGCCATAGGCGATGGCAATCGCCGACATCGCCAGACCCAGATCACCGCGGCTGTAGCCTTCGTCGATCAAGTACGGCATGGCCAGCGAGAAGTTTTTGCGCAGCAGGTAATAACCCGCATAGCCAAAGAAAATACCGGCGAAGATCTGCCAGCGCAGGCGTCGGTAAGTGCTGTCTATTTTTTCTTCAGGCAATGGAGCCTGATGTGCGGCAGGTCGAAAGAAAGCAAACATTCAAGAGCTCCAAATTTCTTGTTTTGACTGCGGATGCGAATGTTACAGTTTCGTTACCGAAAATAGCACCGGTTCGCATCGCCAAAACAGCGGAAAATGTTGGAAGTCGCATGTTCTTTTACGAACCTGTCGCTCAGGCATAAATGAAGGACGTTGCAGGAAGGATTGCTTTGGTCGCGCTCACGCACTCGGGCGCACGCTTTAGCCAGGTTTCAGGGGGAATGTCCTGCGTGCGTACCGGAAGTCATCACGTTCTTTTTCGGTTTTTCGGCCTGTAAACGATGCAGGAAGCCGTTCGCGAATCGATTCATGGAGGAAGTCCGGCTGAGGAGTTGACCTGGACGGGGTGGGTCCAGGCCAGACCGCTCCAGAGCTTTAGCGAACTTGCACCACCACCTTGCCGACCGCCTTGCGCTGTCCAAGGTCATTGATTGCCTGTGCCGCATTGCTAAGCGGATACACCTGCGACACCAGAGGCTTCAATTTGCCTTCAGCGAACCAGCCAAACAGCTGCTGGAAGTTCGCCGCATTGTCTTGCGGCTGGCGTTGGGCAAACGAGCCCCAGAACACCCCGACTACCGCTGCGCCCTTGAGCAACGCAAGGTTCACCGGCAGTTCCGGAATACGCCCACTGGCAAAACCCACTACCAGCAGGCGGCCGTTCCAGGCGATGGCGCGGATGGCCTGGTCGAACAGGTCGCCGCCGACCGGGTCGTAGATCACGTCGGCGCCCTGGCCATCGGTCAGGCGTTTGATCTCATCCTTGAGGCTGGTTTCGCTGTAGTTGATCAGCTCGTCTGCGCCGGCCGCCTTGGCTACGGCGAGTTTCTCGGCACTGCTGGCGGCGGCGATGACGCGGGCGCCCATGGCTTTGCCGATTTCCACGGCGGCCAGGCCGACCCCTCCGGAGGCGCCCAGTACCAGCAGGGTTTCACCCGGCTGCAGGTTGCCTCTTTGCTTGAGCGCGTGCATCGAGGTGCCGTAAGTCATGCTGAAGGCGGCAGCGATATTGAAGTCCATTGATGGCGGAATCGGCAGGACGTTATAGCCCGGCACGGCGACCTGTTCGGCGAAACTGCCCCAGCCGGTCAGGGCCATGACCCGATCGCCGACCTTGAGATGACTGACCTTTTCGCCGACTTCGCGAACCACCCCCGCGGCCTCACCGCCCGGGGAGAACGGGAAGGGCGGTTTGAACTGGTACTTGCCCTCGATGATCAGCGTGTCCGGAAAGTTGACCCCGGCGGCGTGCACGTCCAGCAGGATTTCGTTCTTTTTCGCGACAGGGCTGGCGACGTCTTCCAGCACCAGCGATTCGGCAGGGCCGAAGGCTTTGCACAGCACGGCTTTCATCAGGGCTATTCCTTTGGGAGTGATGGCCGATAAGTGTAGGTGTGTCAGTCAACGGGTCAACGAGCATGCCCGACCCTGATAGTCAGCCATAAGCTTGTGCTTGCGCGGCGGGTCGTTATGCTAGGCCGCAAACCGGATAAGGAGCGAATTGTGAAAGCGTGGATCATGTTGTTGCTGGCCCTGTCTCTGCCTGTGGCAGCGCTGGCCGAAGAGGCCAAAGAAGGCGAAGCGCCGAAGGTCAGCTATATCACCTTGAGCCCGCCGTTTGTGGGCAACTACGGGCTGGACGGCACGCCAAAGCTCAAGGTCTACAAGGCTGACGTGGCTTTGCGCGTGACCGGCGACGAGGCGAGCAAGCTGGTCAAGGCCAACGAACCGCTGATTCGTAATCAACTGGTGGCGTTGTTTACCCAGCAGTCGACCGAGGCGATGAGCAGCATCGAGGGTAAAGAGAAGCTGCGTCAGGAAGCGCTGAAGCAGACTCAGCAAGTGATGAATGACGAGACCGGCAAGCCGGTGGTTGAGGATCTGTTGTTCAACAACCTGATCATTCAGTAAGCCTTTCTTTGTCTGATTTAAACCTCAAAAGATGGCAGCCAGCGGCAGTTCCTGTCTGTGAGCGCGAACGCCTGAAGGCGCTGTCGCAGGCTGCGATCTTTGTGCATTAGCGCAAAGCAATCACCGCCGCCCATTGCTCAGGGGTAACCGGCATCACCGACAGCCGCGAGCCTTTGTGCACCAGCGGCATCTCGGCCAGCGCCGCCTGCTGTTTCAGGTAGTCCAGCTTCAACACCTTGGCAAACGTCTCCACATGGGCGACATCAATCGCGCTCCAGGCGTTTTTCTCGGCCGTGGCCTTCGGGTCGTAGTAATGGCTTTCAGGCTCCAGAGCCGTAGGGTCCGGGTATGCGGCTGCAATGATCTTGCCGATCCCGGCGATCCCCGGCTCCGGACAACTGGAGTGATAGAAGAAAAACTCGTCGCCTACCGTCATGGCCCGCAGGAAATTGCGCGCCTGATAGTTGCGAACCCCGTCCCAGCGCGCTTTGCCGAGCTTTTCCAGACCTTTGATGGACAGTTCATCGGGTTCGGATTTCATTAGCCAATAGGCCATGGTTTTTGCTCCTGAGACGGTCATTGGGCAGGTTGTCGGGCAATTTTATGACAAACCGACGGTCGGTTGACGTCAGCGTTTGCGCAGCGGTTCACGTTGCCGCAAAATGCCGGCCTTCTTAGCTTGACGCTGCTGCACGGCCTACAACGGAAACCGCTGCTGTCATCGTGTTGATGTGCCTTTGGGGGGCAATCGATGAAACGCAAACCGGATTTACTATGGACTTTGGTAATTTTGTTTGGCCTGGGCGTCGTGACCACCGGTTACGCGCAGAGTCTGTGGACAACCAAAGCTGACGCTCCAATCGAAGTCGCGCAACAGGTTCAACAGTCGACCGCGTTCAAGCGCTGATCTGATTTCCGGACGCCGCACCTGTAGGAGCAAAGCTTGCTCGCGACGGCGGCGTCACATTGAACATCCAACTGCCTGAAAGATCGCTATCGTGAGCAAGCTTTGCTCCTACGGTGCGATACCTGCGAAATACCAGCCTCTGTCCGTTACCGTGCCTTGTAACGGCACATCCCAACTTGCCTGCGCCAAGCGTTCGACCTTCTGACATTCATGGGCCAGCCCCAGCAACGTCGGCTTGCGCCAGCTTTTGCGCCGGGCCAGATACGCCAGGCTGCGATCATAAAAACCGCCGCCCATCCCCAGTCGCCCACCGACATCGTCAAACCCAACCAAAGGCAACAACACCAGATCCAGCGCCCAGACCTTGCGTTGCTGCGCCAGATTGGCCCGCGGCTCGAGAATGCGAAAGCGATTGGGTTTGAGTTGTTCGCCGGGACGAATCCGCTGAAAGACCATTTTGGTTCTTGGCCAGGCGCTGAGCACCGGCAGGTACGTCGCCTTGCCCCGACGCTGCGCTTCACCCAGCAGCAGGCGCGGATCGATTTCACCGTCGGTGGGCAGGTACAGGGAAATATGTTTCGCCCGGCGAAAGTGCGGGTCTTGCGCCAGTTGCCGGTACAGGCCTTTGGCCGCTTGGCGTTGTTCGCTCTTGGTCAGCGAACGGCGCGCCTTGCGCAGCAGGCGGCGAAGTTGCGGGCGGGGCAGCAGCGCGGGTTCGGTCATGGTTCGGCTTCGGCAGGTGGGACGAAAACGTACGCATAAAAAATCCGATGTCGGATTAACCGACATCGGATTCGAATCAGGCTCCCCGGATGAACCGCTGTCAACTTAGCCCTTGAACCCGAAAGTTCAAGGTGGAAGATGCAGTAGACTTTAAGGCTTTCCGTCTAGCGGACATGCACACCAGCCCAACGTGCAACTTCCAGGGTAGTGCGAATCGGCTCAGGGACATCGTCAACTGGCAAGCACCCCAGGGAGTGCCGCGAGTATACCGCAAGCGGCCAGTCGAATCAGCCCTTGGTGGTGTTCTGATCGTCGGCGAGTACCAGATCGACACGATCGAGCAAGTCGCGCACCTGTTCACGGGTCGAACCGCTGGCCTGAATGTCCGGGCGCTCTTCTTTGTGCAAGAGGTCGTGAGTGATGTTCAGCGCGGCCATCACGGCAATGCGATCGGCACCGATGACTTTGCCGCTGCTGCGGATCTCGCGCATCTTGCCGTCCAGGTAACGGGCGGCGCTGACCAGATTGCTGCGTTCTTCCTGCGGGCAAATGATCGAATATTCTTTGTCGAGGATTTGCACGGTAACGCTATTGCTTGAACTCATGAGTCTTGCTCCAGGGCCTTGAGGCGCGAAATCATCGATTCGACCTTACGCCGGGCGATTTCGTTTTTTTCAATGAGGTGCGCGCGTTCCTCGCGCCAGGTCTTTTCCTGAGCTAGTAAGAGTGCATTTTGACTCTTTAGTTGCTCGACTCGGCCAATCAGCAGTTCGAGTCTGGCCATCAGCGCTTGCAGGTCGTTGTCTTCCATTGTGTTCACTGTCTGATGGGTGTCGGACTGCAGGAGCGAGCTTGGTCGGGGCGGCGATCCGACGATGAACCCGAGAACGCTGCGGGGGGGCACGTACACCGCGTTATCGTTTGCGACCATCGTCGGATCGCCGCCCGGAACAAGCTCGCTCCTGCAGAGGAGTCGATGTAGGATACAAGGCCTTCATTCTAGACATAGCGCCGTCTGGCGCCTAGCTGCCCATGCCCATTCAGAATTCCCCGTACCAAGCCTTCGCCACCCTGCTGACTTCCAGCGGGCATAACGTCTCGCCCGCTGAGCTGCACGGGCTGTTGCTCGGCCGTAGTTGCGCCGGTGCCGGCTTCAATGCCGACGAGT
>NZ_JAEKEG010000067.1 GCF_016651255.1 Pseudomonas sp. TH10 | reverse complement strand
GGGAAACCCGGCTGCTTCTGGTCCATGTTCACGGCGACGATGTCGAACCTGATCGGCGCCACCTTCTGCAAATGCAGCAGCACATCGAGCATGGTGTAACTGTCCTTGCCCCCGGACAGGCAGACCATGACCTTGTCGCCGTCTTCAATCATGTTGAAGTCAGCAACCGCTTCGCCGGCCTGACGGCGCAGGCGCTTTTGCAGTTTGTTCTGGTTGACCGTAAGAGTGCCCATGACGCGAAATCCGTGAGGTGTGACGAAAGGCCGGCATTTTACGCAAAAAGCCGATCTTGGCGTAATACCCCGGCCAACACACAAACCCATCGCGATTAAGTCGGGCCTTTACAGCGCGATTTGCTCTAAGCCCCTATTACCTGTGCGGTTAAGTCCTTCCTATACTGCGACATAAGGTCGCATGACTATCCAGACCTATCCCTTACTTGGCCACCTTGGCCCGTAGGCGCTCCACCGGGGGGCGATGGTAAAAACAAGAGGAGTGACTGGCATGATCCATCACGTAGTGGGGCTCTTCACCCACCCTGACCAAGAATGGAAAGAGATCCGTGGCGACCAGGAGGAAAGCATCAGCCACATGTACCTCACCCACACCCTGATTCTCGCGGCGATTCCGGCCGTGTCGGCGTTTATTGGCACAACACAGGTGGGTTGGGTCATCGGCAACCGGGCACCCGTGATGCTGACCCAGGAAAGCGCGCTGTGGATGACCATCATGTCTTACCTGGCGATGCTTGGCGGCGTGGCCGTGATGGGCGCGTTTGTGCACTGGATGGCTCGCACTTACGACGCCAACCCGAGCCTGGCCCGTTGCGTGGCCTTTGCCACTTACACCGCGACACCGTTGTTTGTCGGTGGGCTGGCGGCGCTGTATCCGCACATGTGGCTGGGAATGATCGTTGGCACCGCGGCCATCTGCTACACGGTTTACCTGTTGTATGTGGGGCTGCCGACCTTCATGAATATTCCGTCGGATGAAGGTTTTCTGTTCTCGAGCTCGGTACTGGCGGTGGGTCTGGTGGTACTGGTCGCCATCATGGCGTTCACCGTGATTGTCTGGGGACTGGGCGTTGGTCCCGTCTATACCAACTGACTTCTAATAAAAAATATCTGCCAATACAGGCCGCCGTAAGGCGGCCTCTTAATGTCCGGGAATTGATCGGCCACGACCATTCGGCAGCTCGGCGATTCGCAAGTCCTCAGGGTTGCGGCATACTCGACGCCTCTGGAGATCCATCAAGCATGCCCGAGCAACTCAATACCCGCGTCGAAGACTGTTACCAACTCGCTGAATCCTTTTTCAAACGTCATTTCCCACGCCCCGTCGTCAGTCTCAAGCTGCGCGGGCAAAAAGCCGGTGTCGCGCATCTGCACGAGAATCTGCTGCGCTTCAATCCGCAGCTGTACCGGGAAAACACCGAGCACTTCCTCAAGCAGACCGTGGCCCACGAAGTCGCGCACTTGATCGCCCACCAATTGTTTGGCGACCGCATCCAGCCCCATGGCGAAGAGTGGCAGCTGATCATGCGCGGGGTTTACGAACTGCCGCCCAACCGCTGCCACACCTATGACGTCAAACGCCGCAGCGTCACCCGCTATATCTACAAATGCCCGTGCGCCGACAGTGATTTCCCGTTTTCTGCCCAGCGTCACGGGCTGGTGAGGCAGGGCCGTCGGTATCTGTGCCGCCGGTGCCGCAACACCTTGGTGTTCAGTGGGGAGATGCGGGTCGAGTAGTACCGTTTTTTGCAGTGACAGTGCCGGCCCCATCGCGAGCAAGGCCGCTACAGAACCACCTTGGCACGCCGTAAGTCCAGGATCCGCTCGGCGCTGAACCCCAACTCCCGCAACACCTCATCCGTATGTGCCCCCAGCTGCGCGCCGATATGCCTGGGCTCCGGCAAGCCTTCGGAGAACTTCAGCGCACAGGCGATCTGCGCCTGGGTCGTGCCATCTCCCCGGGGCACCTGCGTAACCACCTGGCGCGCTTGCAGTTGCGGATGCCGAACCGCCTCACCCAGGCTTAATACCGGTTCGACGCATGCATCGAGCTCGGCAAACAGCGCGCTCAATTCGGCAAAGTCGTGTTTCTCGAATTCAATCCTCAACGCGTCCTTGAGCTTTTTCTGATGCTCCGGTTGTGGTGACAGCCCCAGTTTAGCCAAGTCTTCCAGGCCCAACGCCGTACACAACTGCTTCATGAACCCCGGTTCCAGACTGCCCACCGACATCCAGCGCCCATCCCGCGAACGGTAATAGTCGTAAAAGCTGCCGCCATTGAGCATCTGATCTTCCCACTCAGGCTCAACGCCACAAGCCAGATAACCCGCACCGGCCATGGCATTCAGGCTGAACGCGCAATCCGTCATGCTCACGTCCAGGTGCGTGCCCTGCCCGCTCTGTTGTCGGGCAATCACCGCCGCGAGCAGACCGATCACGCCATGCAGCGAGCCGCCGGCGATATCCGCCACCTGCATGCCCAGCGGCAACGGCCCGCTGTCGGCGCGGCCGGTGTAGCTGGAGAGCCCCGCCAGCGCCAGGTAATTGATGTCGTGCCCGGCGCGATCCTTGTACGGCCCGGTCTGGCCGTAACCGGTGATCGATACGTAAATCAGCTTCGGGTTGATCGCCTTCAACGCTTCGTAACCCAGGCCCAGACGCTCCATTACACCGGGGCGAAATTGCTCCAGGACGATGTCGTAATCGGCCAGCAACTGCTTGATCACGTCCAGCGCCTCGGGCTGCTTCAGGTCCAGCGCCAGGCTGCGTTTATTGCGGTTCAGATACGCATGACTGGCCGATACCCCACCATCATGCGGCGGCAAGACACGCAGCAGATCCATGCGCGTCGGCGATTCGATACGCAGTACCTCGGCGCCCATGTCCGCCAGCAACAGCGAGGCGAAGGGGCCGGGCAACAACGTCGAGAAATCGAGAATCTTCAGTGAGGCCAGTGGCCCGAACATGAGTAACCTCCAATGCGTTCCCCCAAGCCTAGGCAGACGATGGCATTGCAGCAATTACCGGATGCATCAGTCGCAGTGACCGTTGCGCTCAAATCCCAACCATGAAAAAACCCGCCGAAGCGGGTTTTGTCAAAACAGCAGTCTTATTTGACGTTGCTTGGGGTCGGACCTTCGGCTACGCCCAGGTCGTCTTCTTCACGTTCGTCGGCAATACCACGACCGCCGGAAGCCAGTTCGGCTTGCATGACATCGACGTCCAGTTCCTTGACCCACTTGGCCACGACCAGGGTCGCAACAGCGTTGCCCACCAGGTTGGTCAGGGCGCGGGCTTCAGACATGAAGCGGTCGATACCAAGGATCAGCGCCAGACCGGCCACCGGCAAATGACCTACCGCCGACAGGGTCGCTGCCAGCACGATGAAACCACTCCCGGTCACGCCGGCAGCCCCTTTGGAGGACAGCAGCAACACCACCAGCAGCGTGATCTGGTGGGTGATGTCCATGTGCGTGTCGGTTGCCTGAGCAATGAACACGGCGGCCATGGTCAGGTAAATGGCAGTACCGTCGAGGTTGAACGAGTAACCGGTC
Organism: Pseudomonas sp. TH10; assembly: GCF_016651255.1. Lineage (GTDB taxonomy): Bacteria > Pseudomonadota > Gammaproteobacteria > Pseudomonadales > Pseudomonadaceae > Aquipseudomonas. Next base: position 21,472 of record NZ_JAEKEG010000067.1, on the reverse strand, counting down.
GGGATCACCAGACCCACTACCGATTTCTTCGCGCCCAGACGCTCCATCTTGATCAGCATGCGTGGCAGTACCGATTCCGACGACGAGGTGCCGAGGACGATCAGCAGCTCTTCACGGATGTAGCGGATCATCTTCAGTACGCTGAAGCCATGAGCGCGAGCGATACCGCCGAGCACGATCAGCACGAACAACAGGCAAGTGATGTAGAAGCAGATCATCAGTTGACCCAACTGCACCAGCGAGCCGACACCGTAGGCACCGATGGTGAACGCCATCGCACCGAAGGCACCGATTGGCGCGAGCTTCATGATCATGTTGATGATGTTGAACATCACGTGAGCGAAGCGATCGATGAAGTCGAGGATCGGCTTGCCGTAGGCACCCAGGCGGTGCAGGGCGAAACCGAAGATCACCGAGAACATCAGCACTTGCAGGATGTCGCCCGTAGCGAACGCGCCGACGATAGTGGTCGGGATCACGTTGAGCAGGAAGCCGACAACGCTCTGGTCAGCGCCAGCTGCGACGTAGGAGGCGACTTTCGAGGCATCGAGGGTGGCAACGTCGATGTGCATGCCGTTGCCCGGCTGCACGATGTTGACCACGACCAGACCGACCAGCAGAGCGATGGTCGAGACGATTTCGAAGTACAGGAGTGCGTAACCACCGGTCTTGCCGACAGACTTCATGCTCTGCATGCCGGCGATGCCGCTGACCACGGTGCAGAAGATGATTGGAGCGATGATCATTTTGATCAGTTTGATGAACCCGTCACCCAGCGGCTTTACGGCCACACCGAACTGCGGGTAGTAATGACCGAGCGCGATACCGATGATGATTGCGATGATCACCTGGAAATACAGGGATTTGTACAGTGGCTGACGAGTCGTCATTGCATGTTTCCTCAAGAGCCCCGCGTGGCAACATCCATCTGTTACGCCGCGAAACCTGAATTGCGAACCCTCCTGCACTGGAGGGATTTGTTTTTTCGAGCTGCGCGATGGCAGACATCTACGCGTTACATCGCAAGGCCCGTGCCACCTTTATAAAACTGCCTGCAAGCCGTTGGACATCAAGCCTTGCAAGTTTTTCAGCGTCCCCGGGGCGCTGGGCTGAAGTGGCGGATTTCCGCCCATCAGCCCGATCACGTCCGGTAAATTGGCGGATATCCGCCTTGTTGAGACGCCACTCTCGTGTCTACTATCCGCCGTTCAACGGACGGACTTTCACTCTATGCGCGAACGCACCATCGCCAGCCATTTCGCCCGTGCCGCCCTCGGTGGTGCTCGCCGAAGCGGGTACGATTATTCAGGCCTGCTCCAGCAATTGGGCATTAGTCCCGAGCTGCTTGAGGAGCCCCGTGCGCGGATTGCCCCCGAGCAATTCACCCGATTGCTCCAGGGACTGTGGGCAGCGCTGGATGACGAATTTCTCGGTTTCGGGCCAACAGTCAGTCGGCCCGGCAGCTTCGCGATGATGTGTCACGCCCTGATCCACTGCCGTAATCTGGATAAGGCCCTGCATCGCGGCTTATTGTTTTATAGCCTATTCCCCGACGGCCCGCGCCTGACGATCAGCCGCGAGGGCGAAATGATCCGCCTGAGCCTGGACGATTCGCAGTTCCGTGATCCGGACCACTTCCTCACCGAAAGCCAGCTGATGGTCTGGCATCGACTGGGTAGCTGGCTGATTGGCCAGCGCATCCTGCTGGAACAGGCGACATTCAGCTATGCGCGTCCCGACCACGGCGCCGAATATGACCTGCTGTTCTCCTGCCCCCTCGAATTTTCCGCCAGGCAGAGCAGCCTGGTGTTCCACAGCCGTTACCTGGATAGGCCGCTGTTGCAGGACGAGCGCACCCTCAAGCACTTTCTGCAGCGCTCGCCTGCCGACCTGCTGGCACGCCCCGACGATGGCAACAGCTTGAGCAGCCGGCTGAGACGACTGCTCAGTCGGGACAGTTCGCGCTGGCCTGACCTGGAAGCAGTGGCCGCGCACCTGAACATCAGCCCGCAGACCCTGCGCAGGCATTTGCGCGAGGAAGGTACAAGTTTTCAGGGGTTGAAGGATCAACTACGCCGGGACATCGCGATTTACCACCTGAGCCGCTCAGACCTGTCGTTGCAACAGATCGCCGAACAACTGGGATTCTCCGAGCCCTCGGCGTTCCACCGGGCGTTCAAGAAATGGACCGGATTGACGCCGGGAGCCTATCGGGCGCAGGAAAACTGAGCACTCTAGACCACCGGAAAATGAATCCGGAACGCCGCCCCACCCATCGGCGAGTCGTCGAGGGTCAGCTTCGCGCTGTAGCTTTCGATGATGTCCTTGACCACGGCCAGGCCGATCCCCTGCCCCGGATGCTGGGCATCCAGCCGCTCACCGCGCTCCAGAATCCGCGCACGCTGATCCGGCGGCACCCCCGGGCCGTCATCCTCCACACACAGCTCAACCCCGGCGAGACTTTCGCGCACGCTGATGCGCACTTCGCCCAGACACAGCCGATAAGCGTTTTCCAGCAAGTTACCCATCATCTCGAGCAACGCACCCTGTTCGATCGGCACGTAGCAATGCTCGGGCAGATCAAACGCCACGCGCACGCGTTTGTCGCGGTAGACCTTGTCCAGCGTGTCACAAAGGCTTTTCAGTACGGGTTGCAAGCGCACCTGATGGCGCACCAGACCGCTTTTGCGCAAGCTCGCGCGTTGCAGTTGATAGCTGATCTGCTGGCTCATGCGCTCGATCTGACTTTGCAGCACCCAGGCCTGATCGCGATCTTCGGGGCGTTGAGCCATGTCCTCACTGACGCCTTGCAGCACCGCCAACGGGGTTTTCAGGCTGTGGGCGAGATCGTCGAGCGAGTCGCGATAACGACTGCGCTGCTGACGCTCACTGAGCAGCAAACGGTTGAGCGAGCCGGTCAGGCGCAACAACTCACGCGGGTGTTGTTCGGTGAGGCTTTCGCGGGTGCCGCCTTCGATTTCGTCGAGTTCCTGACTCAGTCGACGCAAGGCTTTGAGGCCCCAGGTCAGGCCGATCCACAACAGCGCCAGCAAAACCAGCAAGGCCGCGCCGAAACCCAGATAGAGATTCTCGCGCAGGCCTTCGAGGGTGCTTTCGTACTCGCGCACCGGTTGCAGGGCGACGATGCTGAACGCCGCACTTTTGCCGCCGAGCAGTTTGACTTCAACGTCATAGACGAAGAATTCCTGACCGTTGGCCTCGCGGATCCGCGCGAACTCGTTGCCAAGGCCGTCGTAGCGCGGCTTGTAATTGATCTGCTCTTCCTGGGTGGCTTTCGAGCGCCAGACCAGATGCCCTTCGCGGTCGTAGATGTAACCGAGCAAGCGGAAGTCAGTGAGATTGAAGCGTTCATCCGGTAGCTGGTTGGGCATTACCAGTCGACCGTTTTCAATGCGCGCGGCAGAGATCAGCGTGGTGACATCAGAGGCCAAACGCTGTTCGATCGAATCCTGCAACGCGAGGCTGAAAGCGCCCTGCATCGCCGGGAGCAAGGCGAGCATGAACAACACCGCCAACGTGGTGGCGGCGAGCATCAGCCGGACGCGAAGCGAACGAATCAAGTGCAGCGCTCATTGAACAGGTAGCCAAGGCCGCGCACGGTGTCGATCGGTTTGAAACCGGCAGGCCCTTCGAGTTTGCGGCGCAGGCGGCCGACCAACACTTCGATGACGTTCGGATCGCGCTCGTCGTCGTCCGGGTAGAGCTGCTCCATCAAACGATCCTTGGGCACCACTTGCTGGTGGTGACGCATGAGGTATTCGAGGATGCGGTACTCATAAGCGGTCAGTGCCAACGGTTGATCATCGAGGGTGGCCTGTTTGCGATTGAGGTCGAGCAGCAACGGGCCCGCGACGATAGTCGACTGGGTAAAGCCACTGGAGCGGCGCAGCAACGCATTCAGGCGCGCATCGAGTTCTTCGAACTGGAACGGTTTCACCACATAGTCGTCGGCGCCAGCCGCGAGGCCTTCAACCTTGTCCTGCCAGTTACCGCGCGCGGTGAGGATCAGGATCGGGAAGGTCTTGCCGCCGTTGCGCAACTCGCGGATCAGGTCGAGACCGCCCATGCCCGGCAGACCGAGATCGATCACCGCCAGATCAAAGTTGAACTGTCCGGTCTGATACAGCGCCTCTTCGGCATTGGCCACGGACTCGACCACATGACCACTGTCCGTGAGGCGGGTTTGCAGGTGATGGCGCAACAGCGCTTCATCTTCTACGACCAGCAATTTCATAACGCCCTCCCAGGCACACATCAACATCTGCCGAGGCACGACAGCGCACCTCGATGGTTAACACAGCGACGCCGAATCCACCTGTTCAGGTTGATCCGGCGCAAACCTTTCGCGACGTGCCGCTTAAAAAGCGTAGTTCGCCGCCAGATACGTCTGGGCACTGCTGGTCAAATCCACCGAGCCCTTCTTGCTGCCGCCACGGCTCAATTCGGTGCTGGCATTGCTGCGTAGATAACGGTAACCCAGTTCCAACGAGGTGTTTCGAGAAACCTGTTGCAAGATCCCCATCTGCCCTCCGAGGGCGTAACCAATGTTGGTGTCGCGGCTATAGCCTCGTGTTTCCTGCGACAATTTGGCCAAACCGGCCGTGGCACCGCCAAACAGCTTGGTGTTACCACCCACCGGGTAGAACACGTCATAGCTGCCCAAGAGATTTTCCTGGCGCAGGTTCAAGCCGTCATGGCTCCTGCCCGACACGTTGTCGTAAGTGGCGTAGTAGCGACCTTGCGAGTTTTGCTGGCCCAGGCGAACGCCAAAAGTAGTGCTTTTGTCGATCGCGACGGCGCTCGGATGGTTGAAGTTGTCATTCATGGCACGGGACTTTTTGATCTTGTCGCTGGTCTGTCCAAGAGTAAAGCTGGCGAAGGTGTCATTGGCCATGGCAGCGGTACTCGCGCCCATAACGGTGATAGCCAGCAGCAATTTTTTGAATCCAGTCATTGGGTGTTTCCTTGTGTTGTCATGTGCTTGTTGGGTATGGGAGAAGATTACTCAGCTCGCCCTGAACTCACCCTGAACGCCTTCTGAACCTGGGCTGAACCAGACAGAACCGACCTTTTTCGATGACTGACTTGCGGGAGATCCAACCATGCGTGCGTTTCTTGCCCTCGTATTAATCGCCTTGAGCGGACTCAGCCAGGCGGCCATCCAGACCCGGGAAATCCCCTACCAAAGCGCCGACGGCACCCGGCTCATCGGTTATTACGCCTACGACGACTCGATCAAGGGCCCGCGCCCGGGGGTAGTGGTGGTGCATGAATGGTGGGGACTCAACGACTATGCCAAACGCCGCGCCCGCGATCTGGCCGGCCTGGGATACAGCGCCCTGGCCATAGACATGTATGGCGACGGCAAGAATACCGAGCACCCCAAAGACGCCATGGCCTTCATGCAGGCCGCTCTCAAGGACAGCTCGGTGGCGAGTGCGCGCTTTCAGGCCGGGCTTGACCTGTTGAAACAGCAACCGCAGACCGACCCACGAAAACTCGCGGCCATCGGTTACTGCTTCGGTGGGGCGGTGGTGCTCAACGCCGCACGCCAGGGCGTGCCGTTAGCGGGTGTGGTGAGCTTCCATGGTGCGCTGGCAACCCAGACGCCGGCGACGCCCGGAGCCGTGAAGGCGAAAATCCTGGTGGAACACGGGGCATTGGACAGCATGGTCACTGCCGACAACGTCGCGGCGTTCAAGACGGAAATGGACAAGGCCGGCGCGGACTACCGCTTCGTCAGCCTGGAAGGCGCCAAGCACGGCTTCAGCAATCCGGATGCCGATCGCCTCGGTCACGGCGAGCATGGCGGGCCGGATATCGGTTACAACAAGGCTGCGGATGTAAAATCCTGGGCGGACATGCAGGCCTTTCTCAAGAAAATCTTTTCCTGACTGAAAGGTGAGCAATGTCTGGGTGGCGAGGCAGCGTCCTCGTCACCCAGGGCAGACAAAAGATCTTCAACTCTACCCAGCCAGGAGGCAACCCGGCAAAATGCCTGACATGAACCATTCCCCGCCCTGCCCGCCTGCTGCACGCTACTCGACGCTCATTGGCCTCTGCCGTTTGCGCTGCCCGAAACTGTCCTGCTCAGCACTCACTTCGACAGTACGCTGCTGACCAACGATGACTTTGCACGCAGTGCCATCGCCGCGCCAGCCAGCATCCAGCGCTCGGTCGCCAAGCGCCAGGCGGAGTTTCTCGCCGGGCGGGTGTGTGCCCGAGCGGCGTTGCAGCAACTGGAGGGGCTGGATTTCAGCCCGGCAATAGGTGAAGACCGGGCGCCGGTCTGGCCGGCGCACATCAGTGGTTCGATCACCCACAGCACCGGGCGTGCAGCAGCGATCGTCGCGAAAAAAGCCCACTGGCGCGGCCTGGGCATGGACCTTGAAAATATCCTGAACCCGGAGCGAGCCGAACGGCTGGCCGGGGAAATACTGACGGCACCTGAGTTAAAGCGCATGGCGGCCGGTCGGCGCGAGCAGCTGGCGATACTGGTGACGCTGACGTTCTCGGTAAAGGAAAGCCTGTTCAAGGCCTTGTATCCGATCGTGCAGCAGCGCTTTTACTTCGAGCATGCCGAAGTGCTCGAGTGGAACGAAGCCGGGGAGGTAAAATTGCGATTGCTCACGGACCTGTCCAGCGAATGGCGTAACGGGGCCGAGCTGCAAGCGCAGTTTGCGGTGATGGACGGGCAGTTATTGAGCCTGGTCAGTATCCAGGCCTGATGGTTTCAGCGCTCGAGAGGACCCCATCGCGAGCCAGCCCGCGCCCACAGGGGTCTCAACGCTTTTCCTGATTGCGCGGCCAGCTCAGACTGAAGCACGCCCCACCCAGGCTCTTGCTCTTGCCGATGATCGCCCGGCCGTCATGCCAATGGATGATCCGCCGCACAATCGACAACCCCAGGCCATGCCCGCCAGACGCCCGCGTACGACTGTCGTCCAGACGCAGAAACGGCGTAAAAATCCGCTCCCACGCCACTTCCGGCACACCCGGTCCGTCATCCTCGACGTCGACCCGACAGCGCAATTGGCCGACCTGATAACTCACCGTCACTTTCGAATGCGCATGGCGCATCGCGTTGCCCACCAGGTTCTGCAGCGCGCGGTGCAGATATCGCGGCTCGGCTTCGACCCAGGCATCGTCGTTATCGGCGGCGGACAAACACAGCCCTCGCTGCACGGTGACCTCGGCGCGCAACGGCGCCAGCTCCTCGATCACTTGATTGACCAGTGCATCAAGGTCGATGCGCTGGAACGTCAGCGCCGGCGAACCCTGTTCCAGCCGCGCATAAGTGAGCATTTCATCGACCAGCTTATCGAGATCCTCGATGTCGTGATCCATGCCTTCACGGTACTTTTCCAACGCTTGCGGGGTGGTCGCCGAGCCAATCATCTCCAGGCCGAAACGCAGACGCGCCACTGGCGTACGCAGTTCATGGGACACCGCCCGCACCAGTTCACGCTGGATCGCGAGCAACTGCTGCAAGTGCTCGGCCATGCCATTGAACGCCGACGCCAGGCGCCCGACCGAGTCGGCACCGCGCGCCGGCACGCGGGTTTCCAGGCTACCCTTGGCGATTCGTGTGGCCGCCGCTTCAAGACCGCGCAACCGCCGTTCCAGCTGACGCACCAGCAGGTAGACAATCAGGCCGATCAGGCTCAAGCCGAGGACCGCGATCAGTACCAGCCACTGTGCGGGGTAAGGGTTCATCTGATACAGCGGACCGATTTCCAGGACCCACGGCGTACCGACCATGCCGGCAAACACCCGGATCGAATCACCGCCCTTGCCCAGCGCCATCACCGTATCGCCCTCGGACACGCGACGACTTTGATCTTCATCCATATCGGCGTCATTTACCGTGACCAATCGCAGGTCGAAACCGAAGCCTTTGTCTTCCTTTAATTGCGCCAAGCGCTTGGGCTGCTCGCCAACCGGCACGCGCACCAGTTCGTCGGCCAACAGGTAAATCGTCGCACGGGCCAGTTGTTCACTGATCTGCTGCACCTCGCCGGTCAGCACCAGTTGCTCTTTGTCACTGACCAATCGATAAACCTTTGCCGCATGCGGCCCGGTCTGCTCGACCAGCGCCTGGCCGCGCTGCACACGGGTGCGCTGAGTCAGATCGAGATTGGTTTCGTTGAATTTTTTCAGCGCCAACGGGATCCCCAACAGACGCTCCCACACCAGCAACGCGCGATGACGTTCAGTGTCGTTCATCGGTTGCAGATTGTCGGCCATCAACGAGAACGTGCCATGGGCCAGACGCTCGCGGTATTGCTCGCTGCGGACTTGGTTGAGCAGGTTCAGCGCCAGCACGCCGAGCACCGCCACCAGAATCAGCGCTGCGCACATGCCGCCGTAGATGCGCAGAAAGATCGAGTTCACAGCGCCAGGTCTGCGCAGGCTTCCGGCACGAACAGATAACCTTTGCTGCGGATGGTCTTGATCAGGCGCGGATGGTCGGGGTCGTCGCCAATTTTCGGGCGGATGCGCGAGATGCGTACGTCGATGGAGCGATCCTGACCGTCGTAGCCGATGCCGCGCAGTGCGGTGAAGATTTCTTCGCGGGACAAAATGCGCCCCGCGTTGGCAACCAGCAGCCACAGCAGATCGAATTCGGCGCTGGTCAGTTCGATGCTGACCTCACGCAGCCAGGCTTCGCGCAAGGCGTTGTCCACCACCAGCGGACCGAATTGCAGGCGGCGTTGTTTTTCCGGGGCCACTTCCGGCCCTTCGCTGCGGCGCAACAACGCCTGGATACGCGCCAACAGCAGCCGCGGCCGGACCGGTTTGCACACATAGTCATCAGCCCCCAGATCGAGGCCCAAAATCTGATCGGTGTCGTCGGTGCGGGCGGTCAGCATCAGGATCGGCCCGTCGTAGCGGTCGCGGACCTTGCGACAGATGCTCAAGCCGTCCTCGCCGGGAAGCATCAAGTCAAGGATCACCAGGTCAGGCTGTTCCTTGAGGATCCGCGCTGCGGCCAGCGCGCCATCGCCCTCGATCGAAACGCGCAGGCCGTTGGCTTCCAGGTAATCGCGGGTCAGTTCGGCCAGACGCTGATCGTCCTCCACAATCAATACCTGCCAGGCTTCTTGCTCCACGGTGACCTCTGCTTGCCGAAACGCTCATAAAGGAAGGCTCCCCCCGTCTTTTTGTCATGTTTCGGGAGGATAAAAATGCGTTCACATGGCCCGATTGTATAAACGGCGTACAGCCAGAACACAAGTCGGTAAATGCGTTCGGACAAGGCGCTTTTTTGTGATAGGGTTCGCGCCCTTAAAAATCCGCTGAAGCGTTTTTCCAGGCGAAAAAACAGTGACAAACGGTCTAGCTCAGCAGGTCCGCGGCCTACACGGGAATTCCCTGTTTCACCCACAATTTACGCACAGGGTTATCCACAGGCTGTCCGTTGCAATTCGCCCCCAAAACGCATTATCTTGTAGCCCGCGCGCTAAAAAACCCTACATGTAGGGTTTTGTGCAAAAAACCAAACACAAACCGGACAGTGAATTCAAGGCTTTTAATTGCCATTGTCGGGTTGAACCAAACGTATTTTCACAAGCCCAAACCGCGCCTGCGGATGGCTACCGTTTTTCCGTCGTACGCGACGATAACGGTACGGGTGTTGCAGTCCGAAACTGCTCCCCGAAAGGAATGCGGTTTCACGCGTATCGCGTGCACCGAAGACTTCGGCATGGAAGCGGCGCCCACAAGGCCCCTTCCTGAACTGTCCCGAAGTCGTTATACCCGGCGCGTGCCGGTTGTAGTGCTTCAGGACGGAACGGTGGGCACCGTGATGGTGCCCAAACAAACATAGAGAACGTGGAGACACCCATGCAAACCGACACAACTCGCGAGAACCCGCAGGGCTCCTTGCCGCAGGCCGCCGATTCGAATTCGGATCTGGCAGCCACCGCGCCTGGTCAACTGCGCGTGATCAAGCGCAATGGCACTGTCGTTCCTTACACCGATGACAAGATCACCGTCGCTATCACCAAAGCGTTTCTCGCAGTTGAGGGCGGCACCGCTGCCGCTTCGTCGCGAATCCACGACACCGTTGCGCGCCTGACCGAACAAGTCACCGCGACCTTCAAGCGTCGCATGCCTTCGGGCGGCACCATCCACATCGAAGAAATCCAGGACCAGGTCGAACTGGCCCTGATGCGTGCCGGCGAGCAGAAAGTCGCTCGCGACTACGTGATCTATCGCGACGGTCGTTCGAAAGAACGCGCCGCTCACGCCCCGGCTGCCGAAGCGGTCAACGCTCACCCGTCGATCCGTATCACTCGTGCCGACGGTAGCCTGGCGCCGCTGGACATGGGCCGCCTGAACACCATCGTTACCGAAGCCTGCGAAGGTCTGGAAGAAGTCGACGGCGACCTGATCCAGCGCGAAACCCTGAAGAACCTGTACGACGGCGTGGCCCTGACCGACGTCAACACCGCGCTGGTGATGACCGCGCGCACTCTGGTTGAGCGTGAGCCGAACTACTCGTTCGTCACCGCCCGCCTGCTGATGGACACCCTGCGTGCCGAAGGCCTGGGCTTCCTTGGCGTGGCCGAGAGCGCCACTCACCACGAAATGGTCGACATGTACGCCAAGGCACTGCCGGCCTACATCGCCAAAGGTATCGAGTTCGAACTGCTGAACCCTGTACTGGCCACCTTCGACCTGGAAAAACTGGGCAAGGCGATCAACCACGAGCGCGATCAGCAATTCACCTACCTGGGCCTGCAGACCCTGTACGACCGTTACTTCATCCACAAGGATGGTATTCGTTTCGAACTGCCGCAGATCTTCTTCATGCGCGTGGCCATGGGCCTGGCAATCGAAGAGAAGAACAAAGAAGATCGTGCGATCGAGTTCTACAACCTGCTGTCGTCCTTCGACTACATGTCGTCGACGCCGACCCTGTTCAACGCCGGTACCCTGCGTCCACAGCTGTCGAGCTGCTACCTGACCACCGTGCCGGATGACCTGTCGGGCATCTATCACGCGATCCACGACAACGCCATGTTGTCGAAATTCGCTGGCGGCCTGGGCAACGACTGGACGCCGGTGCGTGCACTGGGTTCGTACATCAAAGGCACCAACGGCAAGTCGCAAGGCGTGGTTCCGTTCCTCAAAGTAGTGAACGACACCGCTGTAGCCGTTAACCAGGGTGGCAAGCGCAAAGGCGCTGTCTGTGCCTACCTGGAAACCTGGCACATGGACATCGAAGAGTTCATCGAACTGCGCAAGAACACCGGTGATGATCGTCGTCGTACCCACGACATGAACACTGCCAACTGGATCCCTGACCTGTTCATGAAGCGCGTCTTCGATGACGGCAAATGGACCCTGTTCTCGCCATCCGAAGTGCCGGACCTGCACGACCTGACCGGTAAAGCCTTCGAAGAGCGTTACGAGTACTACGAAGCCCTGTCCGAGTACCCGGGCAAGATCAAGCTGTTCAAGACCATCCAGGCCAAAGACCTGTGGCGCAAAATGCTTTCCATGCTGTTTGAAACCGGCCACCCGTGGCTGACCTTCAAAGATCCGTGCAACCTGCGTAGCCCGCAGCAGCACGTCGGCGTGGTTCACAGCTCGAACCTGTGCACCGAGATCACCTTGAACACCAACAAGGACGAGATCGCCGTTTGCAACCTGGGCTCGATCAACCTGCCGAACCACATCGTCAACGGCAAGCTGGACACCGCCAAGCTGGAACGCACCGTGAACACCGCCGTTCGCATGCTCGATAACGTTATCGACATCAACTATTACTCGGTGCCACAAGCGAAGAACTCCAACTTCAAGCACCGTCCGGTCGGTCTGGGCATCATGGGCTTCCAGGACGCTCTGTACCTGCAGCACATTCCTTACGGCTCCGACGCGGCCGTCGAGTTCGCCGACAAGTCGATGGAAGCGGTCAGCTACTACGCGATCCAGGCCTCCTGCGACCTGGCCGACGAGCGCGGCGCGTACGAGACGTTCCAGGGTTCGCTGTGGTCCAAGGGCATCCTGCCACTGGATTCGCAACAGATCCTGATCGAGCAACGTGGCCAGAAGTACATCGACGTTGACCTGAACGAATCCCTGGACTGGGCACCGGTTCGCGCCCGTGTACAGAAAGGCATTCGTAACTCGAACATCATGGCCATCGCACCGACCGCGACCATCGCCAACATCACTGGCGTATCGCAGTCGATCGAACCGACCTACCAGAACCTCTATGTGAAATCGAACCTGTCGGGCGAATTCACCGTGATCAACCCGTACCTGGTTCGCGACCTCAAGGCTCGCGGTCTGTGGGACTCGGTCATGATCAACGACCTGAAGTACTACGACGGTTCGGTTCAGCAGATCGAGCGCATCCCGCAAGAACTCAAAGAGCTCTACGCGACTGCCTTCGAAGTGGACACCAAGTGGATCGTTGACGCGGCCAGCCGTCGTCAGAAGTGGATCGACCAGGCCCAGTCGCTGAACCTGTACATCGCCGGTGCCTCGGGCAAGAAGCTCGACGTGACCTACCGTATGGCCTGGTACCGTGGCCTGAAAACCACTTACTACCTCCGTGCCCTGGCCGCCACCAGCACTGAGAAGTCGACCATCAACACCGGCAAGCTGAATGCTGTTTCCAGCGGCGGCAACCACGGTGACGATTCGGTCCTGGCAGCGCCAGCCGGCCCTGCTCCAGTGCCGAAGGCTTGCGCCATCGACGAGCCGGATTGCGAAGCTTGCCAATAAGCTGAGCCCGTAAGCGCTGAAAGCGCTTAACCGAAAACCCCCGATCAGTCCTCTGGATTGCCGGGGGTTTTCTTTTGCCTCGTGTAAATGCTTAAAGATCGCAGCCTCGTTGCACTCGGCAGCTCCTACATAGAAATGCGATTCACGCAGAAACTCTGCAGGAGCTGTCGAGTGCAACGAGGCTGCGATCCCTTGACCGACACCTGCCACCCACAAAAAAAGCCCCTCTATAGAGAGGGGCTCCTGTCCAGCACTGCACCATCAGGTCATCTGAATAATGGTCTGCATCAAAGTACTTTGGGTCGAGATAGTCTTGGCGTTCGCCTGATAGTTGCTCTGGCCTTTGATCAGGTCCACCAGCTCATTGGTCAGGTTAACGTTCGACTCTTCCAGCGAGTTGGAAGCGATCGAACCCAAGGTACCGGTTTCCGGCGCATCGTAACCCGGAATACCCGAGGCGAAGGTTTCCTTCCAGCTGGTGCCGCCTACCGCTTGCAAGCCTTGTTCGTTGGTGAAGCTGGCCAGGGAAATCTGACCGATCGGCTTGGTCTGGTAGTTGCTGAAGTTGGCCAGCAATACGCCGCTGCCGTCGATGGTCAGGTTGGTGATCTGGCCGGTGGCATAACCGTTCTGCACTGGAATCGAACGGGCTGTGTCGGCGTTGTACTGCGTGGTATTGCCCATGGCGATAGTCATGCCATCAGGGTTGGCGGCTGCGCCGTTGGCCGTCCAGACGCCGTCGGTGACGGTGCCCGGCACCCAGTTGGTCACCTTCAGGTCATTGCCGAGGGTCGAGGTTGGCGGTGTGGTCGGCGGAGTCACGGGCGTGCTGATTTGGGTCAGCTTGCCGGCAGAGTCGAAACTCAGGGTCGAGGGCTGCGGAGTGGACAGGCTGCCGTCCATGTTGCGGCCATCGATCAGGGTGTAGTTGTCCCACGTGTTCGGACCGGTCTTGACCATGAATTGCTCCATGACGTGGGAATTGCCCTGGCTGTCGTAAATCGGCGTGTTGAATTTCTTGCTGTAGGTTTCGGCCTTGGTCGGATCGAACTTGTTCGTGGCGATCGTCTGGTCGATCACCTTGTCCGTGGAGTTCAGGTTGATCGTGGACGAGATCGCGTCGGTGGTCTTAGGCGCCAGGTTCGAAGTATCGATTTTCAGGTCAGTCAACACGCCGTTGATGATCTTGCCGTTGGCGTCCACACCGTAACCCTGCAGGCGCGAGGTGTAGTCGGTGTTGGTGATGTAACCGGCATTATCGACCTTGAACGTACCGGCACGGGTGTAAGACACCGAGCCGTTGTTGCTCATGGTGAAGAAACCCGAACCGTTGATGCCCATGTCCAACACGTTACCGGTGTTGTTGATGTCACCCTGGGTGAACTGCTGGGAAACGTTGGCAAGGCGCACACCGTTGCCGATCACTTTGCTGCCGCTGCCCAGGCGAGTGGCCGAGTACACGTCTTCGAATTCTGCGCGGGACGATTTGAAACCGGCGGTTGCGACGTTGGCGATGTTGTTGCCGGTCACGTCCAGTTGTTTGTTGGCTGCATAGAGACCGCTAAGGCCGATATTGAAAGACATATTCCACTCCTTTGTGCCGGTTAGTCGGCTCTATATACCAATGGTTTGTACTTTGGACAGGGCAACGGTGCCCTTGCCGGACAGGTTGAGCATCAGCTCGCCGCCGGTCTGGCTGATCGTCACGCTGGTGACGGTGGCCGGCAGGTAGGTCGCCATATCGGTCGAGGTACCATTGATCGATGCGTTGGCCTTAACGGTATAAGTACCGGTCTTGACCACATTGCCGTCCTTGTCCTTGCCGTCCCAGGTGAAGCTCGCGCTGCCTGCGGCACGACTGCCCAGATCGATGGTGCGAACCACCGTGCCGCTGCTGTCGGTAATGCTGACGGTACCGCCGGCAATCGACGATGGAACGGTGACCGAACCGGTCATGCCTTTGCTCGGATCGTCGAGCTGAACCGAGTTGGTCTGCACAATCACGTTGCGACCGACCAGCGACGATGCCTGCAACGCTTGCGACGAGTTGTAGTTGCCGGCCAGCGAGCTGACAGTGCTGTTAAGCGTGGTGATGCCTTCCAGGCTGCTGAACTGCGCCAACTGCGCCACGAATGCGCTGTTGTCTTGCGGATCAAGCGGGTTCTGGTTTTTCAGCTGGGTAACCAGCAGTTGCAGGAACGCGTCCTTGCCCAGAGCCTGGCCGCCGGTGGAGCTGTTAGTGGCCGAAGCAATGCCATCGGCTGTCGAACTGGTCTTTTTCGACGAGTTCGCCAGGATGTCATTCATGCTCAGGGAGCTGGTGGTATCGGAAACACTCATGGCAATCGCCCCTTATTACTGACCGAGGGTCAGTACCTTCTGCATCATGGTTTTCGCGGTGTTCATCATTTCGGCGTTGGTCTGGAACGAACGGCTCGCGGAAATCATGTCAGCCATTTCTTCCACCACGTTGACGTTCGGGTAGTAGACGTAGCCTTTGGCATCGGCCGCCGGATGGTTCGGTTCGTAACGCGCTTCAAGGTTGCTCTGGTCTTCGACCACACCGAGCACCTGCACGCCTTGACCGGCGGCATCCTGGCTCTGGAACAGCGAGTTGCTGCCGCTGTTCTGGCCGCCCTGGAACATGGTGGCGAACACCGGGTGACGGGCACGATAGGTCTGGTCGATGCTCGACGAGACGGTTTCGGCGTTGGCGATGTTCGAGGCCACGGTGTTCAGACGCGTGGTCTGTGCGCTCATGCCGCTGCCGGCAATGTTGAAAACGCTGGACAGGGACATGGATTACTCTCCGCGCAGGGCTGACACCAGCCCTTTGAATTTGCTGTTGAGCAGGGTGAAGCTGGCCTGGAAACCGACCGCGTTTTCCGCGTAATTCGATTGCTCAAGCTGGGCGTCCACGGTGTTCTGGTCAATCGACGGTTGCATCGGCGTGCGATACAGCAGCGATTCGTCGCCATTGCCCAGACCTTCTGCCTCGATGTGACGGCTATTGGTCATGTTCAGCGCAAATCCGCCGCCCTTGGTTTTCTCGCTCTGCTCGGCGAGCACTTTGGAGAAGTCCAGATCCCGAGCCTTGTAGTTCGGGGTATCGGCGTTGGCGATGTTGTTCGCCAGGACTTCGGCACGCTGGGCGCGGAAGCCAAGGGCCTTTTCGTGAATGCCGAGCGCTTTATCGAAGCTGATGCTCATGTCGGGAAACCTTCGGGTGACCGGATTTTCGTAGGATGGACATAGCAAGCGGCGTGCCAATTGAAAAAGCCCGTAAACCGGGGCTTTGCGGGCACGGGCCCCGGCGGCAACGACAGAAAAGCGGCAACGGGTTTCCGCTGCCTGCCGCTTTTCTGCCGCTTGTTCGAGTTAGACATCCCCATGTGATGCAAAGCGGCAGGCAAAAACGGGAGTCCTCCAGGACTCCCGTTTTTGCCTGCCGCTTTGCATCATTTCGCCTGGTAGATGATCCCCGGGCTGCACTGAACCATCTGGTAATGATCCGGCAAACCGTTCAACGCTTCGGAAGCGCCAAGGAACAGATAACCGCCCGGCTTCAATGTACTGTGAATGCGCAACAGGATGTCTTTCTTCACTTCCGCAGAGAAGTAGATCAACACGTTGCGGCAGAACACGATGTCGAACTTGCCCAGGGCGGCGTAGCTGTCGAGCAAGTTGAACGAGCGGAACTCCACTCGGTTCTTGATCGGCGCCTTGATCACCCAACGCCCCGGCCCTTTCGGGTCGAAGTAACGCTGCAGGCGTTCCGGCGACAAACCGCGACCGATCGCCAGGCTGTCGTACTCGCCAGTCTTGCAGTTGGTCAGCATCAGGCCGGACAGATCAGTGGCAACGATCTGCACACCCATCTTCAACTGGCCCAGGTTGCTGCGTTCGAACTCGTCGATCGACATCGACAGCGAGTACGGCTCCTGACCCGACGAACAAGCCGCCGACCAGATCCGCAGACGCTGATTCGGCGCAGCCTTGATCGCTTCAGGCAATACCTTGTTCTTCAAGACTTCAAACGGATAGGTGTCACGAAACCACAGGGTTTCGTTGGTCGTCATGGCATCGACCACCTGCTCGCGCAAACCACTGCGCGGCTGGGTCTGGATGCGCTGAACCAGCTCACCCAGGGACTTGATGCCTTGCTGCTCCATCAGTTTGTTGAGACGGCTCGAGACCAGGTACTGCTTGTTTTCACCGAGCAAAATGCCACAGGCTTTTTCCAGGAAGACCCGGAACTGTTCGAAATCCAAATTACCCGTAGACAATGATGCCGCCTCTTAAATCGTGTTGACCGCCAGGGACAAAAGGCCCCTAGCTGATATCTGCTGCTTTGATCCGGTCGACTACCCGGGATGCCAGGTCATCAGGGCGGAATTTGGCCAGGAAGTCATCGGCACCGACTTTCTTGACCATCGCCTGATTGAATACCCCGGACAACGAAGTATGCAGGATGATATGAAGCTTTTGCATGCGCGGGTCGCCGCGGATCTCCGCCGTCAGGGTGTACCCGTCCATCTCCGGCATCTCGATGTCGGAGATCATCATCAGGAACTCTTCTTCCGGCTTCTTGCCTTCATCGACCAGCTTGCGCAGGTAATCCAGCGCCTGCTTGCCGTCGTTCAACGCCACGACTTCGACGCCGATCGTTTGCAGACAGCGCGTAACCTGTTTGCGTGCCACCGACGAGTCATCGACCGTCAGCACTCGCAGCGACAACGCTTTGGTCTGGGTCTCGACATCGACCACGCCCACCGAAATCGCTTCCGGCGTGGGCGCAACTTCCGCCAGCACCTTCTCGACGTCGATGATTTCGACTAACTGATTGTCCACCCGAGTCACAGCGGTCAGATAATGATCGCGACCCGTGCCCTTGGGCGGCGGATGAATCTCTTCCCAGTTCATGTTGACGATGCGCTCCACCGAGCGGACCAGGAAACCCTGGGTCTTGGTGTTGTACTCCGTGATGATCACGAACGGATTGTTCTTGTCTTTCAACGCTCCGGAACCGGTCGCCATTGCCAGATCAAGGATCGGAATGGTCGCCCCCCGAATATTCGCCACCCCGCACACGACAGGACTGGACTTGGGCATCAACGTCAGCGACGGGCATTGCAGCACTTCCCGTACTTTGAACACGTTGATTCCATAGAGCTGCTGACCGTCGAGACGGAACAACAACAGCTCCAGGCGATTCTGCCCCACCAGTTGCGTGCGCTGGTTCACCGAATCCATTACACCAGCCATGCCCAGACTCCTACATCAACGCCAAGTGTTGTTGCGACGCACATTCATTGCTAAACGGCACGGCGCTTGCTTTTTAACTCGTATGAACGCTCAAACGACATTTTTCCGACGCCTGACATCACCCCTCCGCAGAGGGCTTTGTGTGGCGTCCGCCATTTGCTGCTTTTTCGCTGGCAGCCCTGCCATTGCTGATGCGGTTACCTTGCCTGACATGCTTATCGGCGTCACTCAGGGCTTTCTTGAGTTCACCGTAGAAGACTATCTGGCTACCAGTCAAACAGAAGGCCGCTACGAAATCGAAGTCAAACAGCTCGATCCACGTATGCGCATGCCTATGTGCGACAAGGAATTGACAGCCTCTTTGGAGAGTCCGGCACGTCCTTTGGGCCGCGTAACGGTGAAGGTTCGCTGTGAGGGAACCTCGCCCTGGACCGTGTTCGTGCCCGCTCAAGTCCGCCTGTTTCGCGATATTGTCACCACCACCCGGCCCCTCAAACGCGCCGGAATTATCGAGCCGCAGGACGTGACCTTGCGTGAACGCGATGTCAGCCTGATCAATCAAGGCTTTCTGACCTCGGTGGACGAAGCCATCGGGCAAAAATTAACCCGACCAACGGTCGCCGATCAGGTGATTACTCTGGTCCATCTGGAACAGGCAGAAGTCATTCGTAAAGGCGATCAAGTGGTCATCACCGCCCGCAGCGGCACGCTTGCCGTGCGGATGCCGGGCGAAGCGCTGTCCAACGGCGGCTTGAAAGAACAGATCCGGGTGAAAAACCTCAATTCGCAACGGGTCATCAAGGCGCAAGTGATCGCGCCCGGCCAGGTGGAAGTCGCCATGTAGAGGCCAGGCCTTGCAAGCAGCCGCTTGAAGAGATGGCGCACCCTGCGACTGTTCCCTAAACTAGGGTGTGCAGGGGCCAGCGCTGACGCGCGCAAGGCTCATTGGTAAATGCGCCTAAAGTTTTCCAGGGGATGGCCGAAAACATGGCAAGCGTCCAAATTCCCAGAGGTTTTTATCATGGTCATCGATTTCAGCCGTTTGAACAGTTCCTCGTCACTTACAGGCAGTACACGTACCAGCGCGCCTAAGGAAACCGCCGAAAACGGCACTTCCGCACCGCTGAATACCCAGGCCGAACCGGCCAGTACCGCAAAAAGCGGGGAATCGGTACACCTCAGCAATGAGGCTCAACAGTTGCAGAAGGTCACTGACAAGCTGCGCGATCAGCCTGCTGTCGACAAAGCCCGTGTGGCCGAGTTGAAAGCCGCGATTGCCGATGGCAGCTATAAAGTCGACAGCAACCGTGTAGCCAGCAAACTGCTCAACTTCGAAGCCCAGCGCTAGGCTTTTGCCGGCGCCAGGCTTTTGGACGCTTAAAACCCAAGGCCAGCCATGCACGACACTAACTTACTGCAACTGATCAACGACGACTTTGCTCCAGCTCAAGATTTGCTGGAGTTACTGCAAACCGAGGCCCTCGCTTTGCACGGTCGTGACATGCCACTGCTGGAAGAAATTCTGGCGCGCAAACAGGCGTTGATCATTCTGCTTGAACAGCATGGCCGCAAGCGCAGCGAAATCCTCGCCAGCCTTGGCCTGTCGACTGATCGCCAGGGCCTCGAGCAACTGGCCGGCCAGTCGAGCGTCGGCGAGCGCCTGTTGTCGCAAAGTGATGTGCTGACCGACCTCCTGGCCCAGTGTCAGGACGCCAACGTGCACAATGGCCGGTCCATCATGATGCAACAGGCCGCCACGGCCACCCAGCTGAAAATCCTTCATGGCGGCGACACACCCGCGCTGTACGACGCGCGCGGTTCAACCTCCACCCTGGCGAAACGGGTCCCCTCAGTCAGGCCTGAACCTGACATCGAGCCCGCACTATCAAGACGAGAAACATGCTGGCAAAATGCCGGCAAGCAGCTGTCAAATTTTGTCTGGAGATTGATGAACCGTGTTCAATGCCTCAAGCGCGGATGATGCTCCGCAGCCACCCAAGGTGCTCACCACGCCACTGGAAATCTCCAGCAACCTGCGCCAACTGCAAGATAGCCACGACCCGCTGATCATCACGTTCCACGAACGCAGCCAGCGCTTCCAGAGCTACCTGATCAAAGTCGACCGCGACAGCGCTTCGATTGCCCTCGACGAAATGATTCCGCGCGATGGCGAACGCTTTCTGCTCGCCGGCGAACCGTTCCGGGTCGAAGGTTTCCATGAAGGCGTGCGCATCGCCTGGGAATGCACCGGCACCCTGAACATCGAAGAATCCGAAGGCGACCGCTTTTACACCGGCGAAATGCCGACCGAAGTGGTTTACCACCAGCGCCGCAATGCATTTCGCGCCGCATTGAAACTGGCGCAACTGGTGGACGTCGACCTGGACGGTGAAAAGCTCAAGGCGCCGATCAAGGGCAAATTGCTGGACATCTCCGCCACCGGCTGCAAATTGCGTTTCGACGGTGACATCGGCGGCAACCTGCAACTGGGCCAGGTCTATGACCGTTTCATGGCTGCCCTGCCGTTCGGCAAAATGACTGCCCCGGTTGAACTGCGTTACCTGCATTTCGAAGAGAAAATTTCCACCACCTTCGCCGGCGTGCGCTTTCACAACATGAGCGGCTTGGTACAGCGCCAGGTCGAGCGCTTTGTCTATCAGCTGCAGCGCGAAGCCCGCCGATTCGATAAAGACGACCTCTGATACAGGCGCCAATAAAAAACGGGCAGTCCCTTGCGGTGACTGCCCGTTTTTTTATGCGCCGAACTTAAGGACGCGCCTCGGTAAAGCTCTGTTCACGCCCCTCATCCGGGTCATCGCCCGAGGAATCATCCGTTTCGGATTTGGGCTCTGGTTCCAGCTCTGGTCCCACCTCGGGCTCAGGCTCAGGCGCAATCGGATTCTGCATCTGGTCCTGCACCACCTGCTCATCCACCCGCGGATCGAGCGCCGCTACCAATGGCGAACTCGACATGCTGTCCGGCATCGCCACGTGATGCAGTGGCGCGTCGTCGACCTGGTGCAGGTTGGTCACCGCTTTCGGGCGGATTCGCCACACCAGCACCAGCGCGAAAAAGCTGAAGAACGCATACAGCATCTGGCTGCCGAACAGCTTCATCAAGACCCCCGCCACCAATGGCCCGATACTCGCACCCACGCCATAGGTCACCAGCAGCATCGCGGTCAGGGAGACCCGGCGATCACCTTCGACGTGGTCATTGGAGAAGGCCACGGCCAATGGATACAGGCAGAACTGCACCAGCGAGCAGAAGAACCCGGCGATGAACAGCACCTCCAGCGGCACTTGCTTGAGGATCGCCAACGGCAACGCGGCCACCGCCAGGCTGAACGCAAAGCAGCGGATCAACAGCGCCCGGTCATAGCGATCGGACAGCCAGCCCAGCGGCCACTGCACCAGCAGGCCGGCAAAAATGCAACTACCCATG
>NZ_JAEKEG010000066.1 GCF_016651255.1 Pseudomonas sp. TH10 | reverse complement strand
GCAGTCAGTGTGGCATTGCGCTGCGTGGCGACGCTGGCTGGCTGCCAACTGACGCCCTGATCATCGCTGAGCAAAATGCTGCCACGTTCGCCCACGGCCACCACTCGGGCGCCAAGATTGAGCAGGCCGTTGATCTGCACCCGGTCCGGGCGCGTGGCCAGCAGTTCTGCTTGCGGAGGGGATTTGGGAGAAAAGGTGTAGCCAATGGTCAAGGCGACCACCAGGCAGACCGCGTAGCCGATCACCGAGCGCATGAGCAACGCTCCTGTTCGGGGACGGCGTGGATAAGGCAAGTCATAGGGCCAATCCTCTTGTTTTTGTCACGCACCAAGGCATGCGAGGCAATCGAGATGGGCGTTGCCTCTGGATCAATAGTCGGTGCAAGGAATGGGTGGCACATCGTCCAAATGGCTTATGCAACTGTGGGAGCGAGCCTGCTCGCGATGGCGGTAGACCCGTGGGCATTGATGCCGACAGGTATGGCCTCTTCGCGAGCAGGCTCGCTCCCACGGGAGATCACCGCTCATTGGATTGGGTGGCGATCAAGCCATGTACAGGATCACCAGATCGTTGATCACCGACGGCCGGTCCTGGCCCACCACATGAATGTTGAGTTCCAGGGTGAGCTGGGTGCCACGGGCCAGGATTTCGACTTTTTCACCCGGGCCCGCGAATGGATGCGCGAGCCGGCTGGAACAGGCGCAGGGAAGCGCAGGCGATCGGAGCCATAATTGATCTGAGTGGTGAAGCCGCTGATTTCGAAGCCCAATGCCAGTTTCATCCGTGACTGCAGTACTTGCACCAGCGCACCATGGGCAATGGTGCCGCCGAATGGACTTTGCAGCCGCGCCCGCTGCGGATCGGTATGAATCCAGTAATCGTCCCCCGACAACCGCGCAAAGTCGTCGATCAGCGTCTGGTCGACCATCACCACATTGCTCCAGTCGCTGTATTGCTCACTGACCAGCGCCTGCAAGGCCGGCCCGTCGTTGAGGTCGATCTGGCGCGCGGGAGGTTGTGCCGACGTTGAAGGTGCCGGCTCGCTGCCCATTGCGGGCAGCGGCTCAAGACTCGCCGCATCCTTGTCAGTACCGGTGAAGCGCAGCAGCCGATTGCCCTTGGCGTCGACTTCGGCGAACACCGGCTGCAAGGCCATACCGATCTTGATTTCGTTTTCCTCAAAGCCGACCAGGTTGGTGTTGATGCGCACCCTTCGGCCAGCTCGACCACCGCCAGTTTCTGTGGCATCTCATCCATGAAATCGGGCAAGGTCGCGATGCGCGTCACGGTATAGCTGTACAGCGTTGCTGCGCCGTCGACTTCGCGCCAGGCCAGGTCGTCGCTCCAGGCACACAGGGCAATGTCGGCGCGGGTAGAAGTTCCAGTGCGCACAGGCGTTGCATTGCTGGATCAAAGCCGGCGAGCCTTCAGGCCCTCCCAGAAGGGCGCGGAGATCTGCGTGTCGCCACGGGCATCGGTTTGTTGTTGGACATGTGCTTATGCTCCCTGAAGTATCAATGCGCCCTGCTCACTCATTACCCCACCGGTGCCCGAGACGTAGACACTGTCGCAGCGCCCCAGTTGCCGCTCACCGGCAGTGCCGGCGATTTGCGTCACCGCCTCGATCACCTGGCTCATGCCACCGGCCGAGGCCGACTGGCCGAAACTCAGTTGTCCGCCATGGGTATTCATCGGGAAATCACCACGCCAGGTCAGGTCGTGTTCACGCACAAACGCCATGCCCTCGCCCTTGGCGCAGAAACCGGCATCCTCCAGGGTCAGCAGGGTGGTAATGGTGTAGCAGTCGTAGATCTGCGCGGCATCGACGTCTTTAGGCTTGAGCCCGGCCATGGCAAAGGCTCGCTGGGAAGCCGGACCAATTGGCGTGTGCAGCATGTCCTCGGCATAGGACGGCGACTTGAATGCCAGGTGTTCGCCAAACCCGGTGATAAAGGCCGGGCGCTTGCGGGCCCGCGCGGCCACTTCCTTGTTGGTGATAATCATCGCGGCGCCGCCGGCCACCGGCATGACGATTTCCAGGACGTGCAAGGGTCGGCCACCATCTTGCTGGCCAGCACCTGCTCGATGGTCAACGGCTGGCCATAGAACATCGCCTGCGGATTGGCCAGGGCGTTAGTGCGCTGGTCCACGGCAATTTTGGCCATGGCCCGCTGGTCGTAGTCGTAGTGCGCGGCATAACGCTGGGCGATCATCGCGTAGCCGGTGTTCTGGCCCATGTGCCCGTAAGGCAGGTCGAACTCAGCCTCGGGCGCGCCGAATGCCGTGCTATGCCCGCCAAAGCGCATGGACCGGGCCATCCAGCCAGGATCCTCATCGGGCCCCAATGGCGCCATGCGTGCAGGGATCACGCACAGCACGGCCTGGCACAACCCCAATTCGATCGCGGCGGCAGCACGCCAGACCATACCGACCGAGGTGCAGCCACCCAGGTCCACCACTTCGGCAAAGTTCAGTCGCAAGCCCAGGTACTCGGCAGCCATCGCCGGTACAAACACCGAGGCTTCATGAAAGTGCGGACCGTTGATCACCAACCCGTCGAGGTCCGAGGCCTTGAGCCCGGCATCGCGCAGGGCCTGCGCTGCCAGGTCCGCGACCTGCTCGAGGTGGAACATCTTGGGTGCGGTCGAATACTTCTCCGGTTTGTACTGTGCGGTGCCAACAATGGCCGCATGCCCTTTGAGCCCCATTAGTGCCTCCATGCCGAAGCGATACGCTGCGGCTTTTTCCAGTGTGTTGAGGTCCGGGCGCAGCAAGGCGGCCGCGGACCTTTTGTGGTCGATCAGAAGGTGTATTTCATCGAGAATGTGGCGTAGTCGCGGTCAGCGAACGGACGGTCGATCGGGTCCGCCTCGCCCAGATAGGCGATGTATTTCAAGCCGACTTCCAGGTTGCTCAAGTATTTGAACGTGGTGCCCATGCTCAGGCGTCGGTCGCCCTGCACCCCGGAGATGCTTCCGGACATGGGCGTGGAGCCGCTGAAGACATTGGAGAAACTGAAGGGGACTTCCAGATCCCAGCCTTGGAAAACCCCCGGATAACTGAACGATGCGCCCACGGTGTAGGCGCTGGAAGATTTGGTGCGGTAGCCTGCACCGGTGCTGTAGGTGTAGTCATCGGAAGCCGCCACGAGAGATGCCACGGAAGGAAGAAGGTTTACACCCTGCAGGTTCGGCGCGGCCGAAGCGGCTTCGACGCTGTCGACCTGCACCCGGATGACTTCGGCGGTCAGCGTCGTCTGACTGGCCCACGGACGATCCCCAGGATTCGCAATGCTGACAATTGCATTTGCTGGCCCTTGCCCCTGGCCGGGACGGCCCCAAGACCTGTGTTGACCATTACAGGCGCACCGTCGCGATACGACCATTCGGCGCCGATCTGGGTATCGCCGAGCTTGGTCGAGGCACTGATGCCGGTCAGCTTGATGTCTTCGAAGTACTTGATTCGATAACCATTGATGGCGAAGGCGTTGAGGCCTCCGCCCACTGGCAGCGGGTCATAGCCGACCAGGGCGGTGGCAGGATTCTTGTCGTGGTAATTGACGTGGAACAGCGACAGTTCGATGGCCTGTACCGGGCGGTAGCGAACCTGAACGCCCCACTGGCCGCTATCGCGGGGTTCGTCGGTGCCGCGGTAGGCGACCTTCTGGCCGTTGGCATAGATGAATTCGCGCCCGGGCCCGACCACATCGCTGCTCGACAAGTAGCTGCCCACCGGCGGCAGTTCAGTACCCTTCCATTCGTACTGCACGTAAGCGCCGAGGGTGATGTTGGGGTTGAGGCGGAAAGAGCCGGAGAACTGGCCCACCGGCAACAGAATCTCCTTCACTTCAACACCCGGCTGGGATGCTTTGACCGCGTCGGAAGGGTTCTGTACACCGTTCACACCGGGGTAGAACAAACTCTCGCCCCAGGATTCGATGTGCCGACCGGCCTTGACGTCAAGCATGGTGTTGTTGTCAAAGCGCCAGCCGCTGAACACGTAGGCATCCAGCAGTTTGCTGCGACCGCCACTGTAGTAACGGGTGTCACTGGTGAACTCGTCGTTGCTGCCGTTCTTGTTCACGGTGGCGGGCGAGTCGTTATCATTTTTGCGATGGTAGACATCGTCGTAGAAGGTACTGCCCCGCACCACCGCGCCGTAGTTGTCCTTGCGCAGGATCATTTCACCCAGCGCCCCTACGCGGTTGGTGGTCAGGCTGCCACTGTCGAAGTTGCGGTTGGCATCGTCGGCGTTGACCGTCAGCAGGCGATCGCTCTGGCTGCCAGTACGCACACCGAGGCCATAGCTGGTGGTCACCGACCAGTCGATGGTCGCGCCGTTGTCGAACTCGATGGTTTCACCGGCCCATACCGGTGTCGACACCAGCGCAATGGCCGCCGCCAGGCTGGTGACCTGAAACGCGCTTGAACCGATGACCGTAGAGTTATTGTTGTTTTTGTTGATCACACTGACTCTCCTGAAGGGCAACCGGTTGGCTGCCTGGAATGTTCAACACTGCTGCCGTGCCGTCCGCTCAAAACACCTTGAGCGATGTCACCGCGCACGCTCCACTTACAGCACGCCGGTAGCGATATAGCCCCCTGTCCTCTTCCCGCTCCAGCGACCCTTCGGCCACCAGGTAGTTGGCATGGGCCAACGTTTCGCCCAGCGCCATCAGTTCGTCGAAACGACCCGACAGTTTGGGAAACAGCAAAGCCATCAGTTCGAGCACGGTGCGCGGCTCGTCACAGTTGGCCAGCATCAGTGCCAGATGCCCGCGGTGATGGTCCTCCAGCTGATCCAGGCGCTGATGCAAATTGAAGAACGGCCGCTCGTGTGCAGGTAGCACCAGCACACTGTCGGGCAGGCTGCGCAGGTGTTCGATGGAGTCGAGCCATTCGCGCAGTGGGTTGGCCAACGGCTCTGTGGCATGCACGCCGACGGTGGAGGTGATGCGCGGCAACACCTGGTCGCCAGAGATCAGCAAGTCGTCATCGGCGGCGTACAGGCACGCATGCTCCGGCGAGTGACCGCGACCGATGACCACCTGCCAGGTACGACCGCCGATGTGCAGGCAGCTGCCCTCGCCCAAACGGCGAAAATGGTTCAGCGCAGCTGGCAGGAAATGCGCGTTGCTCATCACCGCGAACATCTCGGCACTCTGCTCGTCGCTGACGCCGGCCTTGCGGTAGAAATCGAGAAGGTCCCAGCCCGGCGGTTGCTCGGCGGGAAACCTGACGTGCAGTGACTGGAATTCGCTGGCGGTCATATACACCGGGCAGTGGAAACGCTCCGACAGCCATGCGGCCACACCGGCATGGTCAGAGTGGAAGTGGGTACACACCACCGCCAGCAGAGGCAGCCCGCCACACACTCACCGAGCACCCGGTCCCAGACTTCTCGGGTTTGCGCGGTGTTCATGCCGGTGTCCACCACTACCCAGCCGTCGGTGTGGCGCAGCAGATAGAGGTTGATGTGGTCCAGGCGAAACGGCAGCGGCATGCGCAACCACCACACACCCGGCGCCACTTCAAGCACCTGTCCGGAATCCGGCGGCTGTGGCCAGGGATAGCGCAAGCCGCTGCGCAGTTCGTGACCGTTGGCGTCGAGATCAGCCATGGTCGGCCACCGCGAAGGGCGCCAGGCCAGCCCGCTCCAGAGCTGCTTGCGAGTAAGGCACATAGGTGCGGGCCTGTTCGTCGCGGATGAACAATGGGTCGCCGCAACGCTTCGGGCAGTAGCCCTGGCGCTGTAGGTCAACCTTGCGCAGCTTGAAGCTGGCCGTCAGGTCGGCCGTTTGGGTAACCCGCACGAACACCGGAGCCGCGTAGCGCGGCAGGCGCGCTTCAGTCACGACATACAGTGCGGCCGGATCAAACACCTGGCCCGCCTGCATCTGGACCGCGGCCATGCCAGCGCGGCCTTCATGGCCCGGCACCTGCACCCCATAGATATTCACCAGTTCCAGGCCCTTGAGATCTCCCAGGGCGTCCGCCACTTCCTGGGTCGAAACGTTCTCGCTCTTCCAGCGATAGGTATCGCCGATGCGGTCGACGAAGTAGCAATAGCCCTCAGCGTCCTCGCGCAACAAGTCGCCGGAACTCCACCAGGCATCGCCTTCGCGCAACACATTGCGGCGGATCTTGCTCTCGGTTGCCTCGCTCGAGGTGTAGCCCTCGAAGCGACCGCCACCGATGTCCGGGTGATCGACGATAAAGCCCATGGCCTCACCAATCTCACCCACTTTGCAGACTTGATAGAAACCGTTTTCGTCCCGCGGATGGCAGTCGTTTTCAATGTCGTAACGCACCAGCCGCAAATTGGTCTTGTTCCAGTCCGGCACACGTCCGCAAGAACCGAAATAGTTGTCGACGTTGATCACCGCCGCCCATTGGCTTCGGTGGCGCCCCAGCCCTCGAACACCTGGATCGGACCGAAGCGTTCCAGCCAGCGCTGCCAGGAATCCGGCGACAGCCCGGCGCCGAGCATGCAGCGCAAGCTGTGCTCGCGCTCACCGGCGCGCACCGGCTGATTGAGCAGATAGCGGCAGATTTCACCGATGTACTGGAAGATGCTGATCCGATGACGGGCCACGTCCTTCCAGAACTCACGCACGCTGAACTTGCGGCGCACGACGATGGCTGCACCGGCGCGCAGCGCGGTAGAGGTGACCGAAGTGGCTGCGGCGCCGTGTGTACAGCGGCAGGCAGCAATAGAACACATCATCGCAGGTGGCTTGCAGGGTGACTTCCATCACATCGCCCGAGGACATCCAGCGCATGTGGCTGTAGCGCGCCGCCTTGGGCAACCCGGTAGTGCCCGAGGTAAAAATAAGCAGGGTCGGCGCCTGCGCTTTCGATGTGCGCGCGAATATCGCGTGGAAACGGCGTGCGCGGCGCTTTTTCCAGGCGTGCATCGAAATGCCCGTCGATCACCTTGGGCAGCGGTCCGCTCCAGGGGTTTTCCGCGTCGCGTATGAGCCAGCATGGCAAGTCCGGAAAGCTTTCGGTGGCTTGTATATTGGCCAGGCATTCTTCACCGATCACCAACGCCTTGGCGTCGGTGGTGTGCAATGCATGCAGCAACGCACGGCCGTTTACCTGGGTATTGATGAAGGCCACCACCACTCCCAGCTTCACCAGGCCGAACCAGGTGCAGAAGAACGCCGGGCGGTTTTCCATGGCCAGGGCACAGACATCACCGGCGCGCAGGCCGTTGGCGTAAAAAGTGTGGGCCATCTGATTGGCCCGGGCATCGACTTCCAGGTAGCTCAGCACCTGCTCGCCGTAGATCAGAAATGTACGTCTCACCCTGCTCGCGCGCCTGTTGCTCCAGGCGGTCCGCCAGGGTATGCCGATCACTCGGCTTGATCAGCCCGGCAGCCGCCGAGCGCTGGTCAAGCAGTGCCTGGGTCTGCTCCCGTGGTACCGCGCGGGTCGGCAGGAGGTGGCTGAAGTCATTCAGGTTCATCGCGCCACCTCCTGCGCATTCGCTTGATAAGTGGGGTAATCGGAGTACCCGGCCCGACCCGGCGTATACAGGGTCTTGCGGTTGAAGCCACTCAGAGGCAGGCCATTCTTCAAGCGCTCCACCAGATCGGGGTTGGCAATAAAGTGACGGCCAAACGACACGGCAGCCCCCTCGCCCGACGCGAGAGCGGCACTGGCAGAGTGGCCGTCGAAACCATCATTGAGAATCAAGCGCATGGGGACTGTGGCGACGCGCCAGGGCGAAGGCATCGAGGTCGGCCAGAGGCGAGCGCATGATGTGCAGGTATGCCAGCCCCAACGGCGCCACGGCTTCGCACAAGGCGGCCGCCGTCCCTGCGGGATCGCGGTCGTCAATGCTCGTTGTAGGGATTACCGGGGCACAGGCGAAAACCGACACGGCCAGCGCCGATCGCACTGGCCATGGCCTCGATGACCTCCTTGGCGAAACGCACCCGTCCGGTCACGTCGCCGCCGTAGGCATCGCTGCGCCGGTTGCTGCCTGAGGCCATGAACTGCATCGGCAGGTAACCGCTGGTGCAGTGCAGGCTCGACCCCAGTCGAAGCCCGCCAGGCGCGCATTCAGTGCGGCCTGACGGTAGTCTTCGATGACCTCGCCAATGCCTTGCAGGCTCAGCGCCAGCGGCTCGTCAGTGTCCACCAGGCCGGCGGCGTCACTGAACACCTGTGTGCGCGCACGCAATGCCGACGGCGCCACCGTGGCCGCCCCGACTGGCTTGTTGTGCCGGCTGGCGGCACGACCGACGTGCATCAGCTGCAGGACGATGCGCCTGCCCTCGGCGTGCACCGCCTCGGTGACACGCCGCCAGCCGACGATCTGCTCATCGTTATAGATGGCCGGGGTGCGACAATAGCCCAGACCGCTCGCGGAAGGCGCGGTACCCTCGGCCACGATCAACCCGGCGCCGGCCCGCTGGCGGTAGTACTCGACCATATCGCTGCCGGGTACTGCATCGGCAAGGGCGCGGCTGCGCGTCATGGGGGCCATGACGATGCGATTGGCCAGTTGCAGTTCGCCCAGGGCGACCGGCTCGAACAAGACGCTCATTGCAATTCCTCAGCTTCTTATTGTTTTCAGGCTTTTCCAGGGCCTGCCACAGCGTGGGCAAACCCTGACAGGCCAGCGAATATGGGCTGAATGATTGACCGTGAGCGCATGCGAAACATCGTCCGACAAGACTAGGTCGGCGATCCTGCAAAACAGGACGGTGCGCAGAGCAAAAATGGTCTGAATGGACGATGAGAAAAACCCGTGACACGCCGAGCATCGCGTCAACTAGAACAAAACCGGGAGCACCCGCAGTGAATCAATCCACCCTCGTGACATGGCGAACGCACTACGCGCTGTTCGTGCTCGCCAGCATCTATGTGTTCAACTACATCGACCGCCAACTGATGGCGATATTGATCGAACCGGTAAAGCTCGAATTCGGCATTTCCGATACCGGCATCGGCCTGCTTTCGGGGTGACCTTCGCGGTGTTCTATACCGTGTTCGGCTTTCCGCTGGGGCGGCTGTCGGACCGCATCGGGCGCAAGCCGGTGATCGCCTTCAGCTGCATTGCCTGGAGCCTGATGACCATGCTCTGCGGTATGGCCGGTAATTTCCTGACCCTGGTGCTGGCGCGGATCGGTGTGGCAGTCGGCGAGGCCGGAGGCACGGCGCCGTCGGTGGCCATGGTCTCGGATTTGTACCCGGCGAACCGCCGATCTACTGCACTGTCGGTGTTAATGCTCGGTTCCAGCCTGGGCGCGATTGTCGGCCTGGGCCTCGGCGGCTGGATAGCCCAACACCACGGCTGGCGCTACGCTTTCCTGCTGATCGGCGCCCCCGGAATCTTCCTGGGTCTGCTTCTGCTGCTGACCGTGCGTGCGCCCAAGCGCGTTGTGCCGCTGGGTCAGGTCGTGGCGCAACAGGAAGGCTGGCTCAAGACGCTGGTCGAACTCCTTCGCATGCCCTCGTTCCTGTGTCTGGTACTCACCGGCGGCGCGGCGGCGGTGCTGGCTACGCCATCGGCACCTGGAGCCCGAGCTTCCTCATCCGTTCCCACGGGCTCAACCTGCAAGAGGCCGGATTCCTGGTAGGCGTGGTGGGTGGCACCGGTGCGACTGTCGGCACCCTGGCCTGCGGCATTCTCACCGACCGCATGGCGCGGCGCGATGTCGGCTGGCAAATCGGTGTGCCGTTGGCAGGTACGCTGATCAGCATTCCCTTTGCTCTTTCGTACTTTCTCTGGCCCCAGGGCACGGCGTTCTACATCGGCAGCATCGCCGTTCCACAGGCGTTTGTGTTCTACAGCGCGTTCTCTTTTTTTGGTGTCTGGTGGGCAACACCGTGCCTGAGCGCCATCACCCACCTGTTCCCGGCCACACGGCTGGCACAGGCCACGGCCATTTTTGTGATGGCCATGACCCTGCTGGGCGTCGGTATCGGGCCGCTGTTTGTAGGCATGCTCAGCGATTTCTTCGTGCCGACCCTGGGCAGTGAATCCCTGCGCTATGCCCTGGCTTCGTCGGTGTCGATGCTGGTGCTGGCCTGCGTGTTCCTGACCCTGGCACTGCCGCGCTATCGACAACAGATGAAGGACCCTGCGGCGCATCTCACAGCGGTACGGCCCGTGGCGGCCTGACCACCTCCGCGCACCACCACGCCGCTGCAACCTTGCCAGGTTCCAGCGGCATTTTTTCGGTTTACCCTGTCAGTAAGTTCTCCCTTCAAAATCGAGTAGGAGGCGGATTCACATCCGCCGTCCTCTCTCACCACCGTACGTACGGTTCCGTATACGGCGGTTCAGGTTACACGGCTAAGCCGGTTTATCGTATCCAGTATCGAGACCAGCCCAAGTCGGTCCCACAGTTTCTTCGGCAGCGCCTGATTCATATGCGACGCCCCCGATTTCCACCATGGGCCTCGGCCATTGACTGCCGATTTCCACGCCCGCACCTCACCGAGCCCCAGACGTATCAAGTTGCGCGCCCTCGTAGAGGGTCGCTTCCATTGACGCCACATGACGCAGAGAAGCTTGTGACGCACCCAGCCTTCCAACTCCTCAAGCGGCCGCTTGCTTTGACTTAGCTTGAAGTAGCCAGCCCAACCGCACAGTACGGGGGTTATTTGCTCAATGATGTAGCTTACTGAACGCCTCCGCACACGGCGCAAGAGGTCCCTGAGTCGATCGCGCAAGCGACGCAGGCTCATGGTTGCCACTCGCAACCTTGGCTGTTGATGCCAGCTCATCCCATAACCCAAATAATCACAGGCCCAAGGCCGTGCCACACGGCTCTTTTCCCCATTCAGTGTCAGTTTCAGACGCTGCTTCAGGAAGCGCTCGACACTCGCCATCACTCGTTCACCCGCACGACAGCTGCGCACATAAATGTTCGCATCATCGGCATAACGCACGAAGCGATGGCCCCGCCGTTCCAGTTCGCGATCGAGTTCGTTGAGCAGGATGTTCGACAGCAACGGCGAGAGCGGGCCGCCTTGCGGCGTCCCTTCCTGCCGTCGGCTGACGAGTCCACCAGCGTGGCCACCACAGCCAAACTGGTTGTGCTGACGCGCAACGCGCCATGCCTGGCGCACCCACAAAAAAGCCGATCTAGCTGATCGGCTTAACTGTCTGATTATATTCAGGAAACATGGTCGGGATGGAGTGATTCGAACACTCTACCCTAGCACCCCATGCAGGGGGTTGAAAGCAAGGCATTTGTTCGCGATCCTCATCAACGGGATTAAACCTTCAAATATGAAAGACTTTACGCGCTGCTATCGAGAATCTGACCCATCCCAAATCACCGCATGAACGAGTCAGTAGAGAACTTCCGTTCTCATTGCCAGACATCGAGTATGATTTTGGAAAATGTGCATCCCAGGGGGAAGGAAGGAGCCAAGAGTGGCACGCTAGAAGCTTTTATCTTACTGTGCTCCCTCTTGTTAGCGGCCGAGCCACGTTGCCTTCCCGGGTACGCGCCCCTCAACTCCAATGTGGCGCTACACTGAAGGCCGCCAAACGTCATCATTGAGTTACGTCAGAAATCCCCATTCGCGATCGCTCGCACACGTGACGCGACTGGGGGTACATTTGGGGGTACATCTTGATTTTTTCGTGCTGAAACACGCCCCAGCTTATGCCCCCAGATAATGCCCCCGTTTTCCGGCGAAAGCTCAGCGAAGCATTCATCCGTTCGCTGTCCGAGCCCGGCAAGTGCGCCGACGGCGAAGTATCCGGCCTTTTCCTCCAGGTGAAGGTGTCGCTCAAAGCGGGTAAGACCGCCTCCAAATATTGGCGGCTGAAGTATCGGCTGCATGGCAAGGAGAACGTGTTGCCATCGGCAACTATCCCGACGTCGGCTTGAGGGAGGCGCGCGACATCGCCCGCGCGGCACGACGCAAACAATCTCTGGATGAGACCACCCCGCAAGCCATTCGCAGCCTCTCGGCAGCTCCTGCAAGCAATCATGTGTCGCGCAGGAACTGCCGACAAGCGGCGATTCGGTCAGGCACAGGCCGTTTTTGATCAGCCGATAAAGATGAAGTTTTCCCCTGGCCCCGCACGCCCCACGCGGGCGGTGTTGGCCTGCACCTCGGGGTCTTCATGGCCGAACGATATGCCGAACAACAGCACATCCCCCGCCGGCGCATCGACCGCAGCCCGCACCAGACCGGCATGCAAACTCAGCGCAGTTTGCGGGCAGCTGGCCAGGCCATGAGCCGTCAGCGCCAGCATGAAGGTCTGGGCACACATGCCCAGGTCCGCCGCTTCGCGCACACCGAAACCTTCCGGCAGGAAGAAGAACGCAACATGGGGTGCATCGAAGAATTTAAAGTTGCGCATGAACGCCGCGCCACGACCCGCCGTGTCTTCGCGGGAGATGTTCATGGCCGAGTAGAGCTGGCGGGCCGAGTCGTGCTGGCGCGCCTGATAGACGCCTTCGTAGCGTCCGTCGTAGGGCACATCGGGGCTCATTTTCCCGCTACTCATGGCACTGGACATGTCTCGCCCCAACTGTGCACGAACCTCGCCGCTGACCACATACACCTTCCACGGCTGGGTGTTGCAGTTGGAGGGCGCGCACGCGGCCAACGCCACGATCTGCTCCAGCACCTCTTGCGGTACGGCCTGTGGCAGGAAGCCACGCACCGAGCGCCGAGCTCGCAGCACTGCGTTGAAGGCCTCGGCGTTGTCGATTTCCGTACCTGCTTGTCGTTCCATGCTTGCCACTCCTTCGTTCACATCATTCATGGGGTTGCGTTCGGTTCGCCAAACACGCAACGGGCGACCCGTCAAACAGGCTGTGGCGGTTACAGGTGCAGGGGCGCCAGAGGTGCATGCCCCAACACCAGATCGGCACCCTTGTCGCCAATTACCACGGCCGTAGCATTGGTGTTGCCGCAGATCAGGTTGGGCATGACCGACGCATCGATCACTCGCAAGCCTTGTAACCCGCGCACTCGCAGATCCGGGGTGCAGACGGCCATCGTGTCGTCGGCATGGCCCATGCGGCAGGTGCCCACGGGGTGATAGCCGGTGGCAAGCGAAGGTGCCATCCAGTCCAGCCATTGTTCGTCAGTCAGCACCTGCGGGCCGGGCCGTACTTCGGCGTCGACCATTGCGGTCAGTGCCGGCTGCCTCGCCATGTCCCGCAACCAGCGCAGTGACCAGATCAGCGCACGGCGGTCACGCTCGTCGTGCAGGTAGTTCATGGTAATCGCCGGGTGCTGATCCATCTCGCGACTTTTGAGGCGTATATGGCCCCGTGAGAACGGCCGCACCTGATAAGGCGCCAGGGTCATGCCTTCGAAACTGTCCGGCTGCGGGGCCTTTGGTTGTCGGGGTCGGAGGCGGTCTGACCCGTCACCGGCAGGCCGAAGACCTGAATATCGTTGTAGGACAGCTCGGGATCGCTCTTGAGGTAGCAGCCGAATTCCGCAGGCGGGCTGATCATCGGCCCGCTGCGGGTCGTCAGGTAGCGTACGACCGAACTCACCAGACCCAACCCGCGGAACTTGCTGTTCATCCCGCGCACGCCCGGTTTCAGTCGCCAGGACATCGGCGCGCACACGTGGTCCTGCAGGTTCTCGCCCACGCCGGGCAGGTCCGCCACCACCGGGATACCCAGCGCCTGCAACTGCGAGGCCGGGCCGACGCCCGAGATCATCAGCAACTGGGGCGACTGGATGGCCCCGGCGCATACCAGCACCTCGCGCTGGGCCTTGGCGATATGGCGACTGCCATCGGGCAAGCTGTATTCCACGCCACTGGCGCGAAGGCCTTCAAACACAATCCGCTGCACCATCGCACGCATGATCAGTTTCAGGTTTGGACGGCGCAGGGCCGGTTCGATGGCATTGCTGGCAATCGACGAGCGCTGGCCGTTACGGTAGTTGACCTGAAAGACGCCCACGCCCTTGGCCTGGCCGTCGTTGAAATCGTCGACACGCTCCAGGCCCGCCTGCGCGGCGGCGTCGATCATCGCGTGGGTCACCGGGTGCACCACCGGCAGATCGGTCGCCGGAAGCGGACCGCCCTGGCCATGCAAGGCATTGCGAATGCGCTGCTGATCTTCGGTGCGCACAAAGTGCGGCAGCAGCTCCGGCCAGCTCCAGCCCGTGGCGCCAGCTGTGACCCAATCGGTGTAATCCTGCTCGTGCCCCCGGATGTAGATCATCCCGTTGATCGAGGACGAACCGCCGACGAGCTTGCCTCTGGGCATCATCATCCTGCGTCCGCCGGCGAACTTTTCCGGCTCGGTCTTGTGCATCCAGGAAAACTTCGGGTTGTACGTCATTGCTCCCCAGCCTGCTGGCATCCGGACAAACAGATTTTGTGGCTGCCACCCGCTTCCAGCACCAGCACCCGATAGCGGCCGTCTTCGCTCAGACGCCCCGCCAGTGTGCCGCCCGCAGAACCCGAACCCACCACGATGTAGTCAAAGGTGTCCGTTAACATTGCTCTCCCTCGCCATCCGTTAAAAAATACACCCATACCCCTAATCGGGTCGGTTCCAGGCCAAGAGCGCCGATGCCTGTGCCGCAACGACTGAACGCAGGGCCCGTCGCAAGCCAAAAACATCGACCTTCGCTGGTCGACGATCAGCCAGTGGCAGCGGTCGCGTTCTTCGTTGTAGACCCGCACATGGGCCACACCACGACGGGCCGTGACCCGCCAGTCGATGGCCCTGGGGTCATCGCCCGGCACGTATTCGCGCAGTTCTTCGAAATCCAGACTTCGGCCCCGCACGCCCGCGCGGTGTTGTCCGGCCAGTTGGCTCTGGCTCGGCACGCGCTGCGCCAACCCCGGAAACTGGCGAAGCCGATGCTCCAGCGCCACCAGCTCGGGCAGGCTGGCGTACACACCGGCTGATCCGTGCGCCTGAGTACTGTCCACTTGGAGAAGACCCCGCCGCGCCCTGGCCCCGGGCCGCCACCATGAAGTTAAAAAGCTCGCCATCATGGTGCGGCGATCGCGCCGGCAATCACGGACAGCATGTGATCTACCGTCACCCCACCGGCCAACGCCTCGTAACTGGGAATGATCCGATGCCGCAAACAGTCCGCCAGCACGGCTCGCACATCGTCCAGCGTGACGTAGTCACGACCGGCCAGCCAGGCGTGTGCCCGCGCACAGCGCTCAAGGGCGAGCGTGCCGCGAGGGCTCGCCCCGCCCTGGATCCAGCGCACCAGGTTGTCACCCAGCCCGTGGGGTTTGCGAGTGGCACAGACGATATTGAGGATGTAACGCTCGATGGCCGGCGAGACAAAGACCTGCTGGACCTCATCGCGCGCCGCCATCACACAGGCCACAGACACCGATTCCATCTCCGGCACAGTCGCGGCGAAACCCTTGCCCGACTCACGCCGCACCGTGCGCAGGATGTCGATCTCGGTGTCCTCATCCACGTAGTCGATGAGCACCTTCATCACAAACCGGTCCATCTGCGCTTCCGGCAGCGCGTAGGTGCCTTCCTGTTCAATCGGGTTCTGCGTGGCCAACACCATGAACAGCTCGGGCAGCCGATGGGTGTTGCCGCCGACGGTGACCTGACGCTCCTCCATGGCTTCGAGCAAGGCTGACTGCACCTTGGCCGGGGCGCGGTTGATTTCGTCGGCCAGCACCAGCTCGCTGAAGATCGGCCCCGGATCAAACCGGAACGCCCCGGCAGAGCCGGATTGCAGGTAAACATCCGAACCGGTGATGTCCGAGGGCAGCAAGTCCGGGGTGAACTGAATCCCTGACAGCCCCGCATTGAGGTGCGCGGCCAGGGCCTTCACCGCCCGGGTATTGGCCAGACCAGGCACACCTTCCAGCAGCAGGTGCCCATCGGCCAGCAGTGCGATCAGCATCCGATCAATGACGGCGGCCTGCCCCAGCACCGCCTGTTGCAGGCGCTGGCGCAACTGACAGAACGCCTCGTGGCCGCTGCTCAGCACCGACGCTTCGGTCATTGATTCGGCCCGATAAGCGAGCCACCCTTCTGCCGTGGCGGGAATTGCTGCAGCGTCTGGTAATGCGCGCCGAGCAGGTCATAGATCTGGCCGCCCCACGCAATGCCCATGCGCATGGCCATATCATCTGACTTTTGCCCGCCATGGCGTTCGTACGGGTCCATCCGCAGGTTGACCACCTGAGTGCTGGGGCGCAGGTAGTCAAAGAAGCCTTCGCGGGTTTTCAGGTGTGATTTCCAGGGTCCGATACGCACCGCCGTCAGTTCCCGCTCGTTGTAATAAATCATCGAGTTGCGCGCCGACGGGGCATGGCCCAGCCAGTGTTCAAGGTTGTTCACGCCATCGATGTAGACCTCGTTCGACTCACGCAAT
Organism: Pseudomonas sp. TH10; assembly: GCF_016651255.1. Classification (GTDB taxonomy): domain Bacteria; phylum Pseudomonadota; class Gammaproteobacteria; order Pseudomonadales; family Pseudomonadaceae; genus Aquipseudomonas. The sequence goes on along the minus strand of NZ_JAEKEG010000066.1, from coordinate 23,144 downwards.
TTGGCGGCCACATCCGGCACGCCGGCAGCGGCAGCCAGGGTGGTGAACATGTCTTCGTGGGTCTGGATGCCATTGGATTCTGAGCCGGCCTTGATCTTCCCGGGCCAGCGAATCAGCATCGGCACCCGGACCCCGCCTTCCCAGGTCGTCGCTTTCTCGCCACGGAAGGGCGTGGTTCCACCGTCCGGCCACCAGGACGTTTGCGCGCCGTTGTCGGTGGTGTAGACGACGATAGTGTTGTCGGCGACTTTCAGATCGTCGAGCAGCTTGAGCAGCTCGCCGACGTCCTTGTCATGCTCCATCAGCCCGCTGCCGTAGACATCGAACTCGGACGAATACTGGTTGGCCAGCTTGCGTGATTCAGGCTTGAGCCGCGTATAGATATGCATCCGGCTCGGGTTGAACCAGACGAAGAACGGCTCGTCGGCCTTGACCGCACGGTTGATGAAGTCCTTGGAACGCGCCATGAATTCGGCGTCGATGGTTTCCATGCGCTTGGCCGTGAGCGGCCCCGAGTCTTCGATTTTTTGCTTGCCGACCTGACCAAAACGCTCGTCGACGGTTTCATCGTTTTCCTTCGACGCCAGGGTGTCGAGCACGCCACGGGGGCGATAACGCTTGTTGAAACCTGGGTCCTTGGACCACATGTCGAGTTCGGGTTCATCCTCGGCGTTCAGGTGATAAAGGTTGCCGAAGAACTCATCAAAACCATGCACGGTGGGCAGGTTACTGTTGCGATCCCCCAGGTGGTTCTTGCCGAACTGGCCGGTGCGATAACCTCGGGGCTTGAGCACCTCGGCCAGGGTCGGGTCCCGTGCATCAAGGCCAATGGGCGAGCCCGGCATCCCGACCGTGGTCAGGCCGGTGCGGATCGGCATCTGCCCGGTAATGAACGCCGCACGGCCAGCGGTGCAGCTCGGCTGGCCGTAGTGGTCGGTGAACAGCATGCCTTCCTTGCCGATCCGGTCGATGTTCGGGGTCGGCACCATCATGCCGTGGCTGTAGATACCGACATTGGAGTAGCCAATGTCGTCACCCATGATGACTAGAATGTTGGGTGGTTTCTCTTCGGCAAATGCCGGTACCACCAGAGTCGCGGCAAACACCGCTGCCAGCCCCCTGGCGAGCAGGCGGGCCCATGTGGTTGATCCGTGAGTCGGGGTGCAATCCACTGTGCCTTACTCCTGGTTTGTTCTTGTAACCCGAGCCTGTGTTGAAGCTCGGGGCTTTTTATTCACTGGGTCATGCCGCTTCAAATCATTGGCACGTGCCCGCGGTTACGCACGGATCATCTTGCGCAGCCGTGCATAGAGCTTGTCGGAGTGCGGCGGCACGAGGCCCAGCGCCTGACGCGGATCCCACCAGCCGGCGCGATACTGGGTGCGTGGGTGGGAGAACTCCAGGAATCCTTCGCGCCCGTGATAAGCCCCCATGCCGGAGTGACCCATTCCACCGAACGGCGCGTCATGGGCCGCTACGTGCATCAGCACGTCATTGATCGACACGCTCCCGGAACGCGTACGATCAAGGACCCGACGCTCTTCGTTTTTATCCCGGCCGAAATAGTAGAGCGCCAGCGGGATTGGCCCATGATTGATGCGTTCGATGACCTTATCGAGGTCGGTGTAGGTTTCGATCTGCAAAATCGGTCCGAAGATTTCGTCCTGGGCGATGCGGTTGTCCGCCGGCGGTGAAATCACCAGTTGAAGCGCACGCCGGCGTCCACTGTTGGACGCGTCCGGGGAGCAACTGACAACTCGGCCACCACTGTCCTTCTCTGGCAGGTAGCCATCGAGGCGTTGCTCGTGGGCGTCATTGATAATTGCCGTCAGCGCCGTCTCTGTGCTGTTGGCGGGATAGAGGCGCACGTACGCTGCGCAACAGGCGCTGACGAACGCTTCCAACTGCGGCTCGTGCACGTAGACCGTGTCCGGGGTCACGCACACCTGCCCCCGTTCATGGTCTTGCCGGTGATGATCCGTTGCGCGCTCAGCGCGAGGTCGGCAGTACGGCCGATGATGGCCGGCAACTTGCCGCCCAGTTCGAGGGTCACGGGCACCAGATGCTCGGCGACGGCACGCATCACCGCACGGCCGGTGCCCGAGCTGCCCGTCACTACCAGATGATCGAACGGCAGGCTGCTGAACGCCCGGGACACCTCAACACTGCCCGTGATGACTTGAATCTCATACGGCGAGAAAAACTCGGCAATGGCACTTTCCAGCAAGGCGCTGGTGCGCGGGGCAAACTCGGAAGGCTTGAGCATCGCGCAGTTCCCGGCGGCCAGCACCGAGGCCAGGGGCGCGAGCGTGGTGAACAGCGGCACGTTCCAGGCCCCAAGAATGCCGACCACGCCCTTGGGCGTGTGCTCGACCTCCACCCGGGCGCCGAACAGGTTGAACGGCAGCACGCTTGAGCGACGGTCCTTTTTCATCCAGCGCCGCACGTTGCTGCGCGCGTACTTGAGCGAGCCCTGGGTGCTGAGGATGTCGTTCATCAGCGACACGCAAGGCGGCCGGCCGCCGAAGTCCTGATCCAGGGCCTCGCAGATCGGATCGGCGTGTTTGTCGAGCAATTGCATCAGGCGCGTCAGTCGATCCATACGCGTTGCCGCGCTCACCGCCCCGCCTTGCCCATGAGCCAATTGCATTGCGCGGAGTACATCGCCCATGGGCTGGGGGAAGTGGGTCAGATCATTCATGCGGGTCATGCCTCATAAAACAGTAGGTGAGCCAGACAGCAGCACAGGACGCCCAAAGCGTCGTCCTGTGCCTGTGCGCAAACAACGTCCGAAGAGACTAGGTTTTGTCCGGGCTCGATCTGGCAGCGTCGGGAAGGGGTTCGTTCAACGGCTGGAAAGCCCCATTTCGGGCCATTCGCCAGCGACATAAGTCTGGCAATTGCCCCAGCCCGTGGCGCCGGTGGCGCTGTCGGAGACTTCGATCATGCAGTCGCGAAATTGATTTAGCACCGCCACCGTCGAGGGCAGCGAGCAGTCGGTAAAATATTCGCCGCTGACATGCAGCTCACCACGGTGCTGACCGTGATTCTGCCCATCGAGGCGGTGATACAAGCCGCCGCCCAGGTGAAACCCGGTATCCCCCAGCGGTACGGCCTTCAACATCCTCGAGGTGCCATTGCTCATCTGTAGCTGGACTCGCCCCCCAGCAGCCGACGGTTGCTCGGATCGAAGCGCAGCATCGGCTTGATCATGGCCACCGCTTCGCGCCGGCCATCGGCGTACTCAAAATGCCCCTGCACACGTTTTTCCTCGAAACCCGGCACGGCGTACTGCAAGTAGTACTGGTGGAAGGCATAGGTGCTGCCATGCGGATTCTGGAAGTACAGCGGGTTCCAGACCGCCAGGATGCGCATGTGTTCAGAGTCCACCGGCTCGGGCGGCAGGTCGGTCAATGGCAGCCCCACCACCGGACGGATGCCCCAGGAGTGGTCGCGTGTCATGATCCAGGTGTCGGGGTGATTTCGGTGCGAACACCGCCCACTTCCACCCAGCCCCGGGCAATGCCGGTCTGGTGATAACGGATCTAATCGGCCGTGCGCCGGAAGCCGGTAATGCCACGACGATCCTCGCGGTCTTCCACGAAGCACGGCACGATCCCTTCCAGCTCCACCTCAAAGGCGATCGGTTGCGCCTCGTTCGCGGCCAGCGACACGCGTACCCGCTTCAAGGGTTCGAGCACCTCGTAGCTCATCGGGCTGACATCCACATCATCGGGCGACACGGACAACGCCCGGCTGGCGCACACGCTCCATTGCTCCACGCCCCGGGAAATCCCGCCATAACCATCGACCACGTTACGGTTGACGTACTTGCCGAAGCCAAAGCCTATCCACGGACGTTGTCCCGACGGTACGTCGGTCAAGGTCGAACTTGAAGGCGGGCAAATTACCTACAAACAAGGCGAAGGCTACAACCATCCTGTCTGGGGCCATGGCAGCTACCACGGGGCGTTGGCGGTGCACCACGAAACACTCGACGTACAACGCGCCGACCCCAACGACATGGCGCAGGTCCGCCTGCATACCCACTGTACTGCGCGCGTGGGTCTCGGTAACCAGGCGGTGCGCCCAGGCCTGGCCATGCTTGAGCAAATGATTGTTGGCGCGCACCAACCCTCGGGGTTTGAAGGGATGGACGACCTGGCTCGCTGAAAGGACGCACGACCCTCAGAACACCGCAAATCCCCTGTAGGAGCGAGCTTGCTCACGATGAACTCACCAGCACCGCGTTTATCCAGCCAGCACGCGTTATCGTTGACGATCTTCGCGAGCAAGCTCGCTCCTATAGGGTGGTAGGTACGCGATGCAGGATCTGCCGCCAGGCTGCGATCGAGTGCGAAGCGCTCGCCATTGAGGTGACTCAAGACACCTGAATGATCGCATCACGGCAATCAGCGCCTACGAAGCACGCCAAACCGGCGCACGTTTGCCCGCAAACGCGGTGATCCCTTCCAGGATGTCGGCGCTGTGACGCATGGTTTCCAGCGCCGGATAAGCCCCTGTGTCCTGCCCCTTGATGGCGTCTTCCAGGGTCGAAAATTCTCGCTGTTGCACGCATTGCTTGGTCGCACGCAATGCCAGTGGGGCGGCTTTGAGCAGTTTATCGACCCAGCGCGCAACCGCCTGGTCGAGGTCGGCCGCCGGAACCACTTCGTTGACCAGTCCCCAATCCAGCGCCTTGGCAGCATTGATCGTGTCGCAAGCCAGCAGCAGTTGCATGGCGCGCTGATGACCTATCTGGCGAGGCAGGCGGTGCACGCCGCCGGCGTAGGCAATCACCCCGATCAGCGGCTCAGGCAAGCCGAAGACGGCTTGTTCGGCCGCCACCACGATGTCGGCCGCGAGCGCTATCTCGAACCCGCCGCCCATGGCCAACCCATTAACCGCCGCGATCACCGGTTTGTTGAGGTCGAAGCGGCTGGTCAAGCCACCGTAACCAGTGGCTGGCACTCGATAGGCTTCGCCACCCTCGGCCGCCGCGTTCATCGCCTGGATGTCGCCACCGGCGCAGAAAGCCTTTTCGCCGGCGCCACGAATCACCGCCAGCCACAGCTCCTCATCGGCGGCGAACTGATCGAAGGCCTCGGCCAGGGCAAAGTTGGTTTCGGTGTCAATCGCGTTGTGACGCTCGGGCCGATTGATGGTGATGTACAGGACACGCCCGTCGACACGGGTCAAAACCTTTTGCTGTGACATACCCTCTCCCGCAGGAGTCGCCTTGTCGCAAGGTCGACCCTCTTGTGTGGTGTGAAACTGGAATCGACCAGGGCACTGGATCGCGTCCAGACCGCCCCGAACGCCAAGCCGTGGATCAGACCCCGACGACGCCCGGTTCAGCCTCTTCCAGACGAGCCCGGGCCCAGCGGTAATCAGCCTTGCCGGCCGCCGAACGGCTGACCTGCTCGACCAGCAGCAGCGTTTTGGGCACCTTGTAGCCCGCCAGGTACTCCCGGCAGAACGCCTTGAGTTCTGCATCGGATACTTCAGTGCCCGGGCGCAGGCTGACCACCGCCGAGACGCGCTGACCCCAACGTTCATCTGCGATCCCGACCACCAGCGCATCCTCGACCGCCGGATGCTTGTGCAGCACTTCCTCAACCTCTTCGGGGAAGACTTTCTCTCCGCCGGTATTGATGCACTGCGAACCCCGTCCGAGAACCACAATGCTGCCGTCGGCCTCGACCCGCGCCATGTCGCCGGTGTTGGCACAACGCTCGCCGTTGATCACAAAGAAGGTCTCGGCGCTTTTCTTCGGATCGCCGAAGTAACCTGCCGGTACATGCCCGACACGCACCATCACCCCTTCTTCACCGGGGCCGACAAAACGACTGCGGTCTTCGGCCATGACCTTCAAGTCAGGACGTGGCGCCAACTTGATGAAGCCCGCCCCGCTTTGAGGCCTGCTGCCGCTGCCCAGCACGCCGCCTTCGGATGAGCCGATGCTGTCGGCGACTTTGCCGTTGGGGATAAACGCCTGTAATCCGTCCTGAAGGTGCGAGGAAAAAAGCCCGCCACCGGAGCCGAAATGCATGATTTTCGAGAGATCCCAGCGCCCGGGGTGAGCCTGCAACGCCTGCAACATCGGCATGGCCATGGCATCGCCGACGATGGAAATGATGTTGGCCTGCTCGCGCTCGGCAAGGTCCCAGATCACCTCGGCTTCGAAATCGAGCTCGGGCCGCATCAACACGGTCTGGCCGCTGAACAGCGAGGCCAGGCTGGCCCACAAGGCCGACCCGTGCATCAGTGGGGCGACCGCCAGATAGCGCAGCGCATAGCCGTTACGAACCACGTCGACAATCTCTTGCGGGGTCTTGATCGGGCCTTCCTTGCGGTAATAACCGCCACCGCCCAGGGCACCGAAGAACAGCGCGCGATGGGGCCACATCACGCCTTTGGGCATGCCGGTGGTGCCGCCCGTGTACAGCAACGACAGGTCATCGTCGCTACGGACCGGCACCTCATACACCGGCGAGGACGCCGCCAGGGCCGCTTCATAGGCCTCGCCCGATGAGAGGCGGACTTTGATCCCGGGAAAATCCGAAATGATGGAGTCGACAATCGGGTCGAGTTCGGCGGCACACAGCAGAGCCTTCAGCTCCGCGTTTTCGTAGATGTAGCGCAGTTCGTGGGCCACATAACGGAAGTTGATATTGACGGGCAGCGCCCGCAGTTTGCACGCCGCCAGGAAACCTTCGAGGTAAGGCGAGCCGTTGTACAGTTGCAGACCCACGGTATCGCCGGGGCCAATGCCCTGCTGCTGCAGTATCGCGGCAAGACGGTTGGCACGCTCATCGAGCTGGGCATAGGTCACTTTAATGTCGCCGCAAATCACGGCAAGACGATCCGGAACGGTGGCGGCCACCCGTTCAAACAAATCGGCCAGGCTGTAGGTAGGTTGCATTGCACACTCCATTGACTCTGTCGACACAAGCCACCCGATGGCGGTCTTGTTCAGTACTCGGTTTTGCCCGGGCAGCGGCCCCGTGAACCCGTCACCGGGGGCCGACCCATTGCATCAGGCGTTAAACGCCAGCCGTTTCAAGACCCAGCTCAAGCAGCAGGGCCGCGTTATCAGCCCCCAGGGATGGCGCCGGGCGACGGTCATCGAGGCGGTAGCCGCTCATGCGGATCGGGAATGCGTATTCCATGTGCTTGCCGGCCAGAGGGTGGTCGACTTCACGGACCACGGCACGGGCAATCGTGTTCGGGTGGCTGATCACTTCATCGATGCGCAACACCGGTGTGAGGCAGCAGTCGACGCCCTCGAATACCTGCACCCAGTGTTCGAGGCTTTGCGAGCGCAGGATCCCGGCGACTATGTTGCGGGCCTGAACCCCTTCCTCACCGATGAGGTGACCGCGTGCGATCAGGTCTTTACGCTGGATCGTTGAACAGAACGCCTGCCAGAATTTGATTTCGATTGCGCCCAGCGCCAGGTGCCGGCCATCGGCGGTCTCGTAGACGCCGTAGCAGGCCATGCCGCCGGACAGGTAGTCGCCGCCGCGCGGGACCGCACCGCCGGTGTTCTGCACCGAGGCCGTGGCGCAAATGTTGTGCGCCATCAGGCAGTCGGTCATCGAGATATCGACATGGGTGCCCTTGCCCGTGCGCTGTACGCCGAGCAACGCCGCCAGAATGCCCATAGACGCCGACAGGGTGCCGCCGGCCAGATCGCCGACCGGGAAATTACCCGGAGCCGGAGCGCCCTTCGCGCTACCGGTCTGCTCCAGGACGCCGGCCAGGCATTCATAATTGATGTCATGCCCGGCCGCTTGCGACAGAGGGCCGTCCTGACCGAAACCGCTGATCGAGCAAAACACCAGCCGTGGGTTGATCGCCGACAGCTGCGGATAACCTACGCCCAGACGCTCCATGACGCCCGGACGAAAGCCCTCCACCACCACATCGGCGGTCGCGACCAGCTTGTGCATGATATCCAGCCCCTCGGGCGACCGAAGGTCCAGCGCCAGCGAGCGCTTGCTGCGATTGAGCATCAGGAACATGTTCGAAAACTGTTCCCCGGCCAGGCCTCGGGTTGGATCGCCACCCTTGGGCGGCTCGATCTTGATCACCTCGGCCCCCAGATCAGCCAGGTGTTGCGTGCACAGGGGACCGGGCAACAGTTGGGTCAAATCCAGCACGCGTACGCCGGACAGCGGTTTCTCTTGAGACATGTTTATCCCTTCTTGTTATCAGGCTCTACAGGACCCGTACCAGCGCCCGGTGATGCTGCGTTCAAAGCAGCGAATTCGTGCAGGAACAAGCTCGCTCCTGCACAGGGTTCGTGCCGTTTAAAAACCTCGTTCGCCGGGCCGATCACTCATCAGTCAAAGTCGGCAGGCGTTTGCAGCGCCTCTGCGTACTCGCGCTGCATTCGCTGGATCAGCTGCGCGACGCTTGGAATGTCGTTGATGCTGCCGATCCCCTGACCGGCAGACCAGATGTCTTTCCAGGCCTTGGGTTTGACTTCAAGGCTGGAGAACAGGTCGTCCTTGCCGCCGGTCTGCTGCCCCACCAGGCTGGCCGGATCAATCCCGGCTGCGACCACACTGTTGTTTAAATAATTGGCCCAGATGCCACTGAAGACGGGCGTGTAGAGGATGTCCTCGGCGCTGTCGCGCACGATCATCGCCTTGTGCGCCTCATCGGCGGCTGACTCTTGTGTGGCAATGAAACGCGTCCCCATGTAACCCAGGTCAGCGCCCATCACTTGAGCGGCACGCAGACTGCGGCCGCTGGAGAGTGCCCCCGCCAGAATCAGCGGTCCATCCCAGAACGCCCGCACTTCGGCGACCAGTGCAAACGGCGACAAGTTGCCGCCGTGCCCACCGGCCCCCGCACACACCAGAATCAGACCATCGACGCCACTGGCTACCGCCTTGCGCGCATGGGCCACGCTGACGACATCGTGCAAGACCAGCCCACCGTAGGCGTGCACGCGCTCGACCACCGCGTCCGGACGACCGACCGAAGTGATGACGATGGGCACACGGTGACGCACCACACACTTAAGATCGGCCTCATGCCGTGGGTTGGAACGGTGCAGGATCAGGTTGACGCCAAACGGCGCCGCACGCTGATCCGGGTGGGTGGCGTTCCAGTCGTCCAGATCAGCGGTGATCCACGTCAACCAGTCGTCCAGTGCCACCTCCGGGCGTGCATTGAGGGTGGGGAAAGTACCCACCACCCCGGCCTTGCATTGCGCCAGAACCAGTTCCGGTCCGCTGGCGAGAAACATCGGCGAGCAGATCAGTGGCAAGCGCAACTGCCCCCGGAGCAACTCAGGAACTGCCATGTTGAATGTCCTTCAGTGTCGAACCGGGCCGAGAGGCATACACCAGGGCCCACCAGGCGATCAGCGGGGTGACCAGCGCCCCCAGGACGCCCGTAAACACCACCTTGGTGCCCACGTATTCATTGAGCGTAACCACCATCGGCCCCTGCCACGACCACAGCAGCAGGAACGGCAGCGCGATCACCATGCCCAGCAGCCCGACCAGCATCCCCGCAGCCAACTGGAGCGCGAATACAACCGCGCCGCCATGCTGCGTGCAGGTTCCAGTGCGCCAACCTGCCCCTTGCGCACTTGCCGGATCACCAGCGGGCTGACGACCAGGCAGGTGATCAGGGGCAACACAAAGGCAGTGATCAGAAAATCGCCGACCAGCCCCGGCTCGCCCCGGAACGCCAATTCCGGGGCCCCCAAATTAAGCCACCAGGCAATCGCGCCATTGATCAGCCCCGTGCACAGCCCCGGCACCAGACCCTGATCAACGATCAGAAAGCGCCTCAGAGAACCTTTCACAACGCCACTTGCAACGCAGGCGCGAGGATGCGGTTGGGGCCGTAGAAGGTCTTGCCCTGCGCTGCCATGTCGCGCAGCAGTTGGGGCACGGCGAAGCGCTCCTTGTCCCACGTCTGGGCCAGGCGATCACACTCGGCGACCACTTGGGCAATGCCGACGGTGTCCATCATCGCGAACGGCCCGCCGAGGTAAATCGGGAAGCCCACGCCGAAGCAGCCGCCGATGTCGCCATCAGCCGGATCAGTCAACACACCCTCGGCCATGCAACGCGCGGCATCGACCAGTTGCGCGTAGATCAGCCGCTTCTGGACTTCGCCCACGTCAGGCTGACGAGCCTTGGGCAACAGCGGCCAGATCGAACTCAAGCCCGGCCACAGGCGCTTGCTGCCGTCAGCGGCGTAGTCGTAGAAACCCTTGCCGTTCTTGCGGCCGTGGCGGCCGTGATCGACCACCAGCGTGGTGATGATTTCAACCGAGGAGCCCGCCTTGTGCTCCGGCCCCAGATCCGCCTGCGCCTGAACCGCACCCTTGTAGGCCAGATCCAGCCCGACTTCGTCGGACACACTCAGGGTGCCGACCGGGTAACCGCTCATCTTGGCCGCGTTCTCGATCAGGGCCGGCTCGATGCCTTCCTTGACCATGGTCACCCCTTCGTTGATGAAGGCACCGATAAAGCGGCTGGTGAAGAAACCACGGCTGTCATTGACCAGAATCGGCGTCTTGCGCAACTGCCCGACAAAATCCAGGGCATGGGCCAGCGCGGTGTCGCTGGTTTGTTTACCGCGAATCACTTCCACCAGCGGCATGCGCTCGACCGGCGAGAAGAAGTGCAGCCCCACCATGTTCTGCGGCCGCTGTGTGCTCTGGGCCAGACCGGTAATCGGCAGCGCCGAGGTATTGGAGGCCAGTACTGCGTCGGCCGGCATCATCGCCTCGGCCTGGGCAAAAACCTCGGCCTTGACGCCACGATCCTCGAACACCGCCTCGACCACCAGGCTGACGTCCTTGAGCTGGGCGTAGTCGGTTGTCGGGTGGATCCGCGCGAGAATGGCTTCCATCTTTTCAGGGGTGGAACGGCCACGCTCGATGTCTCTGCGCAAACGGGTTTCGCTGTACGCCTTGCCCTTGTCCGCAGCGGCTTGATCACGGTCGATCAGCACCACTTCGATGCCGCTCTGTGCCGCGCCGAAGGCCACCCCGGCGCCCATCAGGCCGGCGCCCAATACGCCAATTTTCACGTGCTTGCGGGTTTCAATCCCGGCCGGACGGCGAACCAGTTTATCTGCCTGGGTCTTGTTGATGAACACGGTGCGAACCATGTTGCCGGCCACTGGATCGAGATTGAGTTTGACGAAATACTTGCACTCCACTCGCAGCGCCTTGTCGATCGGCAGCTGCATGCCTTCATACAGGCATGAAGTGATTGCCAGCGGGGCCGGCAGGTTGTGGAAGGTGCTCGCCTGCAAGGCCGCGGCCGTGCCCATGAACAACTGGGCCAGATCCGGCTGCTGGGGGCTGCTGCCGCCCGGGACGCGGAAACCCTTGCGATCCCAGGGCTGCAACGCTTCGGGCGCAGCCAACAACCAGTTTTTGGCTTCAGCGAGCAACTGCTCGGCCGGCACCACGGCGTGAATCCAGCCGGCTTGCAGCGCCGCTTCGGCCTTGAGCTGGCTGCCTTGCAACAACAGCGGCAAGGTCTTGGCCACACCCAGCAGACGCAACGTGCGCTGAGTCCCGCCCGCGCCCGGCAACAGGCCGACACCGACTTCCGGCAGACCGACCACCATACTGCGCACGTCCGCTACGATCCGCTGGTGACAGGCCAGGGCGATCTCGAAACCGCCTCCCAGTGCAGGCCCATTAAGCGCCGCCACGATGGGTTTGCCCGCTGTCTCCATCCAGCGCAGAAGGCTGGAAAACCCCCAGCACTGGTCGAACAGGGTCTTGGCGTCCTGCTTCGTGGTCAGCGTGGCTTCGAGGCTCTTGAGGTCGGCACCGGCAACAAAGGAAGCCTTGGCCGAGGTCAGGATGATGCCGGTCACCGCTTGATCGGCGATGGCACGCTCCAGCGCGGCCCGGAAACTGTCGATGAAGTTCTGATCCATCACGTTGGTCGTGGAGTCAGGCTGGTCGATGGTCAGGGTGCAAATGCCCTCTGCATCAACTGCGTACTTGAAGTAATCAATCATGTTCGATGTTCCCTGTCTCAGACGCGCTCGATGATGGTGGCAGAGGCCATGCCGGCCGCTTCGCATAGGCAAACCAGCCCGGTCGCGATGTCCTGGCGTTCCATTTCGTCCAACAGGGTGCCGAGAATCATCCCGCCCGTGGCACCCAGCGGGTGACCCATGGCAATGGCGCCGCCGTTGACGTTGATGCGCTCATGAGGCACATCCAGCTCCTGCATGAACGCCAGCACCACCGAGGAAAACGCTTCGTTCAACTCCCACAAACCGATATCGGAGGCCGTCATGCCGGCCTTCTTCAGCGCCAGACGAGCGGCCGCAGCCGGAGCGTCGAGCATCATGGTCGGCTCCGGAACCGATGGTCACGGCGCTGCGAATTACGGCGCGAGGCTTGAGGCTCAGGCGCTCACCGATCTCCCGGGTGCCTACCAGCACCGCCGAGGCACCGTCGACGATGCCCGAACTGTTGCCCGCGTGATGGATGTGCTCGACCCGCTCCAGATGCGGATAACGTTGCAGCGCGATTGAATCGAAACCGGCCTTGGCGCCCATTTCGGCGAACGAAGCTTTCAGGCCCAACAGGGCATCCAGCGTGGTGCCGGGGCGAATGAACTCATCGTGATCCAGGACCGGCAGCCCAAGGATGTCCTTGACTGCCACGACCGAACGGGCAAAGCGCCCCTCGGCCCAGGCACGGGCCGCACGCTTCTGGCTTTCCACCGCGTAGGCGTCGCACTGCTCACGGGTGAAGCCGTACTGGGTGGCCAGCAGGTCGGCACTAATGCCCTGCATGATGAAGTAAGTCTTGAAGGCCACCTGCGGATCCGTGGCCCAGGCACCTCCATCGGCGCCCATGGGAATGCGCGACATACTCTCCACGCCGCCACCGATCACCAGGTCGGCCATCCCGCCACGCACCTTGGCCGCAGCGAAGTTCACCGCCTCCAGGCCGGAGCCGCAGTAACGATTGATCTGCACGCCCGGCACGGTTTGCGCGTAGTCCGCGTGCAACGCCGCAATGCGGGCGATATTGCCGCCCTGCTCGCCCACAGGCACCACGCAGCCCAGGATCACATCCTCGACCAACGACGTATCGAGCTGGTTGCGCTCACGGAGCGCCTGCAGCATTTGAGACGCGAGCTGCACCGGTGTGATCTCGTGCAATGCACCGTCGGGCTTGCCTTTCCCACGCGGCGTTCGCACGTGGTCATAGATGTAAGCTTCAGTCATCGAATCAGTCTCCTGCGACGCTCCGCTCAAGGCGGCAATGCGTTCAATAACGCCAGAAGCCCGACAATCCCACATCGTCCACCCGGACTATCGAACCCGGCCTGTCACATACGTCATGTTTTTTGGCTTGAGAGCCCGGCGTACGAAGCCCCGCGAACCCTGGTCGCAGCCTGCGTCAGCACCTGCCGGTGTGTTGGCAGACCCTCCAAACGCAAGGCGGCCACGCTCCTGTGTGGAGCGTGGCCGTCTGTCTATCGTTAAAGCGGGCCTAAGATAGCAGTTGGTTGAACGGCACGCCCTTGTCGGTACGAGGTTCCGGCGGCAGGCCAAGCACTCGCTCGCCGACGCTGTTTTTCACGATCTCGTCGGTGCCGCCTGCGATGCGCATCCCCGCAGCGCCAAACCACAGCGATTCGATCAGACGCCAGTCATCGCCATGTTCCTGTGCCGCCAGCACACCGCGCTCGGCCTGGAGGTCGATGGCCAGGTGAGGCAAAATCCTGCAAGGTACGGGCGCCGACGTAATTTTCGAGATCGACAGCTCCGGGCCAGGCTCACGGCCCTTGCCCAGCGCGGTCAATCCCCGCGCCTGGAGCAACCACAAGCCATGGGCGTTCATGTAGAGCTCGGCCAGGCGCTCACGCATGCGGCCGTCGGCCATGGCACTGCCCCCATTGAGTGGCGCAACACGCATCATCTCGGCGGCGGTACGCCACAGGTCCGGCGGCATCACCCCGCCAATGGCCAGACGCTCATTCATCAGCGCCGTGAGGGTCACTTTCCAGCCCGCACCTTCTGCGCCAACCCGCTGGCTGTCGGGAACGAAGACGTCATTGAAGAAAACTTCGTTGAACTCGGACTCACCACTGGCCTGACGAATCGGACAGACTTCGATACCCGGCGTGTCCATGGCCACAAAGAAGCTGGTCATGCCTTCGAACTTCGGCACGTTCGGATTGGTGCGGGTCAGCACCATGCCGAACTGGGAAAACTGGCCGTAGGTCGTCCAGACTTTTTGCCCGTTCAGGATCCAGCCATCGCGACCGTCCGTGCAACGTTCGGCGCGGGTGCGCAGCATGCCCAAATCAGAACCGGCGCCCGGTTCGGACAGCAACTGGCACCACAACTCTTCACCGTGCAGCGCCGGGCCCACATGCCGGGCCCGCACTTCATCGCTGGCATGCACAAACAGCGACGGGATGACCATGCCAATGCTCACCGCGAACATATTGGGCGGTACTTCAAAGTGGCCCTCTTCTTCGCGGTAAATCACTTCCTGCATCGGCGTGCCGCCACGGCCACCGAAGGCCTCGGGCCAGGTGATTGCGCCATAACCGGCAGCTGCCTTGCGGCCCTGCCATTCGCGCGAGGCTGCCACCAGTTGCTCTGGGCTCTGGCCTTGGCCGAATGTTTGATCCGCTCTCGCCTTGCGCTTGGCATTGAGTTCCAGCCAGGCACGGCACTCGGCGCGGAAGGTTGCCTCTTCGGGGGAATCGTTGAAGTCCATCGGGAATATCCTCTTGTTCAGGCGCTGAGCCGAGCTTCGAGCTCACGCACCAGGCGCTCACTCCACTCGTGGCGGCTACCCAGCAACACGGCCAGTTGACGGGCGCGGCGGTAGTACAGATGGCAATCCATTTCCCACGTGTAGCCCATGCCACCGTGAGTCTGGATATTTTCCTGGGCGGCGTAGCTGAAGGCATCCGTGGCGGCAATACGGGCCGCGCTTGCGGCCGCGGCCAGCTCCGGAGCGTTGCTCGACAGCGCCCAGGCACCGTAATAACAATGGGCGCGGGCCATTTCGTTGCGGGTGTAGATGTCTGCCAACTTGTGCTTGATACCCTGGTACGAACCGATTGCGCGACCAAAGGCCTTGCGTTCACGGGCGTAGCACGCGCCCATGGCCAGTGCGCTGTCCGCCCCGCCCAGTTGCTCGAAGGCCAACAGAATCGCCGCCCGGTCGCGAACCTGGGTCAGCACGCTGTGCGGATCGGCATCCAGCCCTTCGGCCGGCGTCGCGTTGAAGCGCAACTCGGCAAAGCTGCGCGTGGGATCAATACTCTCCAGACGACGTCGCGTCACGCCCTGGCTCAGATCAGCCAGCACCAGCAGCTGGCGCCCCTCAGCCGTCTCGGCCAGCACCACGGCCATGTGAGCCGCCTCACCGTCGACCACCAGCGGGGCAACGCCGTGCAGCACCTTGCCATCGAACTTCGGCACAACCGCCGCCCGACCCAGCGCGCTGCTCAGCGGCGCAGCCAGGGTTGCAATCTGGCCTTCAGCGATACGCGGCAACCACACCTGCTGCTGGGCAGCATTGGCGGCCAACAGGATCGCCTGCACCGCCAGATACAGTGTCGAAACCGTAGGCACCGGCGCCAGTTGGCGGCCGATTTCTTCGGCCACCACGCACAGTTCCAGTGCACCCAGGCCGTGGCCACCGCAGCTTAGCGGCAACATCAGCGTCGTTACACCCATCTCGCCGAGCCCTCGCCATACCTTGGCGCTATGGCTGAGCCCTTTGTCCATCACGTTGCGCGCTTCGCTCAACGGCGATTCGTTGACGAGGAACTTTCGCACCTCATCGCGCAGCAGCTTCTGGTCATCCGAAAAATCGAAGTTCATTGCATTGACCCTTCAGTACTCAAACCCTGTAGTTATGCGCATGAGACGGCAATCGCTGGCGTCTCATCCATGAGCGTTCATTCCAAACCTGCCCGTTCTCGACCGTCGCAGGCGGCGTTTTACATACGATCAGTCGTGACCGAACCATGCCGGCGTTCCCCTGGCGATCCGGCGGACGAAGATCCGGGCTCTGCCCCCCGTCAGTTCAACCGAGAGTCCGAACGGCGAGCCCTGCGAGCACTTGTCCTCATGCTCAAACGAGCCCTTGGCTCAAACCTGTGCTCACCCTAGAGCGCCAGCGCTTCAACCGACATCGTCCGTCGGGACTATAAAGTCAGGGCGCCGCACCTGAGTTTTCTGGTCTGAACGGACGATGAGACAGCGAGCCTGAAAGAGCACGATCCTCTCAGTTAAAAATTCGCCTCCCGACCATTGGAAGGAAACAGGCAATGACCGCTGGTATCAGTACCCCTCATCGCGTCACAACGCACACGCATTATGCGTTGGCGATGCTGGCAATCATTTACGTGTTCAACTACATCGACCGTTTGGTGATCTCGATCCTGATCGAGCCTATCAAGCATGAGTTCGGTGTTTCAGATACCCAGATCGGCTTGCTGTCCGGCGTGGCCTTCGCGATTTTTACACCCTCTTCGGTTTCGCGTTCGCTCGCCTGGCGGATCGTATCGGGCGCAAACCGGTGGTGGCCCTGGCCTGCATCGCCTGGAGCGTGATGACCATCCTGTGCGGCTTTGCCACCAGCTTTGCCATGCTGCTGCTGTTTCGCATCGGCGTGGCCGTGGGTGAAGCCGGCGGCACGGCGCCCTCGGTGGCGATGGTTTCAGACCTGTACCCGGCCGAGCGTCGCTCCACCGCGCTGGCCGTGTTCATGATGGGCCCCAGCCTGGGCGCGGTCCTCGGCCTGGGCCTGGGTGGATGGATTGCCATGGAATATGGCTGGCGCATGGCCTTTATCGTCATTGGCGCTCCCGGTGTATTGCTCGGCCTGCTGCTGGCATTCACCGTCCGTATCCCGGCGGCAGCAGTCGCCCCCAAAACCAGCGGCCCGCCGGAAAGCATGCACAAGACCTTCAGGTCCTTGCTGGGCACGCCTTCCTTCCTGCTGATCATTGGTGCAGGCACCGTGGCTGCGGTTTGCGGTTATGCCATCGGCACCTGGAACCCAAGCTTACTGATCCGCTCCCACGGCCTGACCATGCAGCAGGCCGGGATTCTGGTCGGTATTGGCGGTGGGCTGATGTCGACCGTGGGTACCCTCGTGTGCGGCACCCTCGTTGACCGTCCTGGTCAAACGTGACCCGGGCTGGCAAATGGGAGCGGCACTGATTGCCACGGCCCTCAGCATTCCCTGTGCGCTGGCTTATTTCCTCTGGCCGGCGGGCATTGCCTTCCATCTAGGCAACCTGCCGATTCCGCAAGCCTTCCTTGTTCTACCTGGCTCTTTCAGCTGCTCTCGGCACCTGGTGGGCCGTGCCCTGCTTCGGCGCGATCAGCCACCTGTTCCCGGCACACCGTCTGGCTCAGGCAACGGCCATTTTCGTGATGGCCATGACCTTGCTCGGGGTAGGTCTTGGTCCACTGATCGTGGGTATCCTCAGCGACTTTTAACCGTGATGCTCGGCACTGAAGCGTTGCGTTACGCACTGGCAGCCACCGCCACTCTGTTGAGCCTGGCCTGCGTGTGCATGGCCCTGGCCATTCCACGGTATCGACGCCAGTTGATGCCTTCGGCGCCGGTGATGAGCAGCTCGGTTGTCACTGCTTAAGGAGCGAGCCTACCGCCGATTGCTCGAAACGCCCGATGCTTTGCATTGGGCGTATTTCGTTGCAGTGACTGATCTGTGATAACAGTTGCCTGAACGATGAGTATTCTTCAGCATCACCTCTCTATGCACTTATTCCCGACACGGCCAATAAAGTCGGCCTCGCGCTGTACGTCCCCCCTGGACTCAGCCATGGAGCACGTCCCAAAGACAAGCAAAAATTAACGCGTGGTTCAGAGCAAGCAATGTATTCCCCCACCCCACGAACAAGCCAAAGTTCAGGGAAATAAAGACCCATCGGGCCACTTTAGTTTTGCTCAGCCATTGTTATGCCGACAGTCAGTTTCGCCAGCACATAGCACGAAAACAATCTCAAAAATAGAACGTATCGAACCTTAGGCGTAGGATGCGTCGCGCCTTGTAGTAGCATGAACCAACGTAGTGAGATCTGGCTGTCTGCCCCCTCTCTCCGCCAGCAGCATCAAGGAAGGTGCAGAGCACGTAGCGTCGCTAGCGCAGACTCTGGGTGTCCGTGAGAGCGCTGTAACAGCAAGAACAAAAAGGCCCCGCCGTTACCCGGCGGGGCCTTTCCTTTACTGGATTTGAAGCGCGTATCAGCGCCCCAGTGCCCTCGCCGCATCCGCGGTGTACATGTCAGGCGTGAACTTGCCTTCGTTCAGGATCGGGCCTTTCTTCGCTTCGTTGGTCATCCCGTAGCCGGTGTACTGGCCAGAGTTGAGGTCCATAAAGAACTGCGAACCTGCCTGCCAGGCGCTCATGTCCGGGTGGTAGTAGTAGTTGACCATCGCGTGTTTCCACAGCGCACCACGGGTGTCGTAGTTATCTGCGACCACGGTGTTCCAGGTGTCTTCGTCGACAAACAGCACGCGTTTGCCATAGACGTGACGGTAGCCTTCTTTCAGGTCAGCTTCGACCACCCACACGCGACGCAGCTCGTAGCGCATGAACTCCGGATTCGGGTGATTGGGGGTCAGAAGGTCAGCGTATTTGATGTCGCCCGAGTTGGCTTTGAAGGCGTTGGCCGGGACGTAGATTTCCCGTTTGCCGAGCAGTTTCCAGGTGAAGCGTTCAGGCGAACCGTTGAACAAACGGTCTTCGTCGACGGTCATGGTGCCGTTGGTGCCGAGCATCGGCTGGTCATAGCCGAAGCCTGGCAACTGGCGCACGCGGCGAGTCGAAGGGCTGTAGGTCCAGGCCTGACGTGGGTTGGTGAGGAAGTTGTAGGGTTCCTGGGCGATGTTGATCACACCGTTGTCACGCGCCGGCTTCAGGGTGGTGTTCCAGCTCATGGCCTGGAGGCCATCTTTGGTTTTTGGCTCTACCGTTGGCGAGTTGGCCGGGGACAAACCACGGCCATGGGCCCGGCCCCAACCGATGCTGCCGTTAGGCAGGATCGAAGCGAGGTCGCTGATCTTTTCCTCGGTGTAGGCACGGGCCGGCAGTTGATGGTTCCACAGCACTTCCATGCCGTTTTTCGGAATTGGGAAAGGCACCTGCCCAAGCCCTTCGACACCCATCCCGTCATCCTGCAACTTGGCGCTCAGGGCATTTTTCATCACCCGATCACACACATAGTCCGGATAACGGAAATCCCGATGGCCTGGGTAAATGTTCATCTTGTAGGTGGTCGGGTACTTCTTCAGCAGCGCCTTCTGGCCTTCGGTCAGGTGCGCCTCGTACTGGCTCATGTTCTGCGCGGTGATCACCAGGATCGGCTTCTCCGCCGCATAGGGATCAACTGGCTGGTCCCCGGAAAATTTCACATGGTTCCAGCCCGGTACTTCGCCCAGGTACTTGCCGGTGTAGGGTGGAATCGTGCCCTCGGCGTTGCCGGCTTGCTCGGCGCCGACACAGGTCAGCTCCTTGCCCAGCTTCGCCGCTTCCTGAGGTGACACTGCGGCGTGCGCATAAACCATCAGCCCGCTATTGGCTGTGACTGCGACCGCGAGCATGAGACCGGTTCTTGTTATTTTCATGTAATGCCTCCTACGCTGATAAGGCTGTGTGAGATGGACCCATTGTTCGTGTTCTGGCGGCCCCGACATCGTCCGGAAAGACTAAAGTGCAATCAGACGCCCAACTTTTCTTGCAGCTGTGCCTTGAGCACCTTGCCAGTGGCATTGCGTGGCAAGGGTTCAAGTACCCGATAGACCTGGGCCGGCACTTTGTAGGCGGCCAGGCGCTCGGCAATGAATGCGCAGACTTGTGCCTCCTGGGGTAGCGTCGAAGCCTGGCCGTGGACGGCCAACCCCACCGTCTCCCCCAGCAGCGGGTCGGCAATGGCGAATGCCGCCGCTTCGAGGACCCCGGGCAAATCGAGGACACACGTCTCGATCTCCGCGGCAGAAATTTTCTCGCCACCACGGTTGATCAAATCCTTCACCCGGCCGGTGATGTAGAGAAACCCCTCCTCATCGAGGTAACCGATATCGCCGGTGTCGAGCCAACCGTCGTGCAGACTTTGCGCAGTGGCTTCGGGCAGGTTCCAGTAGGCGCTCATCAAGGTTGGGGAGCGCAACCAGATCACCCCACGAGTCCCGGCCACCTGAGGCTGGCCAGGGCTTTCGCCGATATGAATATCGACTATCGGCAGCGGCCAGCCAGCGGTCTGCGGCTTGTACACGAACGGATCACCACCGATGGCAGCGCCGATCCCGTTGCTTTCGGTCAGGCCGTACCCGGCACCGCCAATCACGTCAGGCTTGAGCTTGAGCATGTTGTCCAGCACCCCGGCGGACGAAGCTGCACCTCCCAGTCCAAGACCGAAGAGGCTGGCGGTGTGCTCGCCGCCAAAACGTGGCGAGGCAAGCAGTTGCTGCATCATCACCGGTGCCCCGTTGAACTGAGTGCAACGCTCATCGCGAATGAGGTCGATGGCTTGTTCGACATCCCACTTGTACATCAGCATCAAGCGCCGGCCACCGCGCAGTGCCGACAGGAACTGCGCATGCAAGCCGCTGACATGGAACAGCGGTACTGCCGCCAATGTGGTGGGGGCAAAGCCACTGTTGATCACCACGCCGACACGCTCGGGTGAGCTCATGGCGCAAAACGCACCCTGGAAATCCAGGGCATACAGCGCCTGGCAGATTGCCCGGTGACTGGACACGGCGCCCTTGGCGCGGCTGGTGGTGCCCGAGGTGTAGAGGATCAGTGCCGGCGCGTCAGGATCGATTTCCAGCGTGGGTGCCGGCAATATCGGGGCGTTGATCAAGTCTTCGAATCGCAGGCAGTACTCGGGAAAGGCAGTTTCCTGCGCCCCGACGACTATCGTGCCTCGCTGCTCACGGGCCAAATCTTCATGCAGGGTATTTAATCGTGCTTCATCACACACCAGCAGGCGCGAATCGCTGTCTTGCAGCGCGTACTGCAGTTCGTCGCGCAGCCCCCAACTGTTGAGCGGCACACACACCGCACCACAGCGCACGATCGCGGCGAACGCCACGAGCCACGCTGGCTGGTTACGCATTGCGATGGCCACGCGCTCGCCGGGCTGCAGTCCGAAACGAGCCACCATTTGCCCGGCCAGTCGATCGACCTGATCGAAGAACTGGTTGAAGGTCAGGCGTTGCGATTGCCAGACCAGGAATTCACGGTCACCGTGGACCCGACCGGCGTCGAACACCTGCGTCAAATCGCGCGCGGCGTGCCGGAAGTAACGTGGAGCGCCGTCATCGGACGTCACCACCTCAAACGGCGCACCGGGGGCGATCAGTTGTCGCCACGCGGTTTGCCAGCGTTCAATGCTCATTTGTGTATCTCCAGAACAACCGAGAGACCTGTGGCAGCGGGCTTGCCCGCGAAGAGGCCGGCACATTCAACATCTGCATCGCCTGACACTCCGTCATCGCGGGCAAGCCCGCTCCCACAAGGTGGTGAGTCGTACTCACGAGTTGGGTACACCAGGGATCCCTGTGGGAGCGAGCCTGCTCGCGAAGGGGTCGGCAGATTCAACATGCCCATGGCCTGACACTCCGTCTTCGCGGGCAAGCCCGCTCCCACACGGGTTCAGGCGTGGGCGCAATAGCGTTCGCAATGGAAATCCCGATCCCCCAGGCAGCTCTGCGCCACGCGAACGCGCTTGAGGTACAGGCCGACATCGAGCTCGTCGGTAACGCCTATGCCGCCGTGCATCTGCACGGCCTCATTGGCGACCTTGAGCGCGGTGTCGCCGGCTTTCCATTTCGCCAGGCTGACCAGTCGAGCACGTGCCCGAGCGTCATGACCGGCGTCATCCAGGGTCGCCAAGGCGGCCATCAGGGCGCTGCGACTCAGCGCAAGATCGACGTACATCTTCGCGGCGCGGTGTTTGCAGCGACTGAAAGGTGCCAATCGGCGTATCGAACTGCACCCGGGTCTTGAGGTACTCCAGGGTGGTTTCGAACAGTTGCTCGGCCATCCCCAACAGCTCCGCCGCGAGGCAGGTGCGGCCGCGATCCAGTGCGGTTTCAAGCACGGCCCAACCTTCATCCAGGTTGCCCAGCAAGGCATCGCTGCCCACGCGCACCTCGTCCAGTCGCAGGCGGGCGCTGTTGCGCGAATCGATCAATCCCAAAGCGCTGACGGTCACCCCCGGCTATCGGCCGGCACCAGGAACAGACTGATACCTTGAGTGTCGCCTGGCTGGCCGCTGGTGCGGGCCGCCACTACATAGGCATCGGCGCCCTGCCCGTCGATCACCCAGAATTTGTCGCCGTGCAGGCAATAGCCCTGTCCATCTGCCTTGGCTGCCAGGGCGATGTGGCTCGGGTTGTGGCGAGAACGTTCGTCCACGGCCAGGGCCAGGCGCTGCTCACCACCGATCACCGCTTGCAGCCAACGTGTCTGTTGCGCCGGGTTGCCCGCCAGTAGAACCAATGACCCACCGAGTACCACACTGGATAACAGCGGCGTGGCGGACAGATTGCGCCCTATGGATTCGAAGATTGGACCGAGCCCCTTGCAACCGAAATCCAGACCGCCAAAGTCTTCCGGAAAAGGAATCGCGCTCCAACCCAACTCCACGGCTTCACGCCACAGCTGCGGTTCGAAGCCAAAGCTGCGGCCTCATCGCGCAATCGGCGCTGGGCACTGACCGGACTGCGGGCGGCGAGAAAGTCCCGGGCGCTGTCCGCCAGCAAACGCTGTTCATCGCTATAACGAAGGCTCATGCAGCAACTCCTTTTTTGGCGTCCGGCAAGCCCAGCACGCGCTTGGCGATAACGTTCAACTGGACCTCCGAGGACCCGCCGGAAATGGTCAGCGCATAACTGTTCAACCAGGAGCGGGTCACCGCCAGTTGCTGCTCGCTGAACGCAACACTCGCCCAACCAAAGGCGTGCCCGGCCATGGCATCGAGCAGCACTTCGAACTTGTCGCGCTCCTGCTCGGTGTGCACCAGTTTCATGATCGACATCAGGCCGCCGATGTCGTCGCCGGCCCGCGCCTCCTCACCCATGCGCTGCACAGTCAGGTTGTAGGCCTGTTCAT
>NZ_JAEKEG010000065.1 GCF_016651255.1 Pseudomonas sp. TH10 | reverse complement strand
CGGGCCGTCCCACGGTTCCATGTGCATCGAGTTGTACTCGTAGAACGCACGCAGATCCGGGTCCATGGTTTCAACGTTCTGCCACGCTGGCGGAATGATCATCCGCACGCCACGGAACAGGTCGATGCCACCGGTGACCATCAGTTCAAGCATGTTGTCCATGCTCGAGGAGTCGGAACCGACCCGGTTGACCAGCGGGCCGAGTTCTTCCAGATCCATCAGATCGTTGCTGAACTTTGTCCGACGGGCCTGAGCCCAGTTGCGGTTACCGGTAATGGTGTTGATCTCGCCGTTGTGGGCGAGGAAGCGGAATGGCTGCGCCAGCGGCCATTTCGGCAGGGTGTTGGTGGAGAAGCGCTGGTGGAACACGCAGATCGCGGTTTGCAGGCGCTCGTCGCTGAGATCTGGATAGAACGCGGCCAGATCGGCCGGCATCATCAGGCCTTTGTAGATAATGGTCTTGTGGGAAAAGCTGCAGATGTAGTGATCGGTGTCGGCAGCGTTGGCCACGGACGAACGACGACGGGAACTGAACAGCTTCACGGCCATGTCCTGGTCGCTCAGGCCTTCACCGCCGATGTACACCTGCTCGATCTGCGGCAGACGCTCAAGGGCCAGGCGGCCGAGGACGCTGGTGTCGATTGGCACTTTGCGCCAGCCGATCAGTTGCAGGCCTTCAGCAAGGATCTCGCGGTTCATGTTCTCGCGAGCGGCTTCGGCCTTGGCCGGATCCTGATTGAAGAAGACCATGCCCACGGCATATTGCTTGGGCAGCTCGACGCTGAAGGTTTCCTGGGCAATCGCACGCAGGAAGGCATCGGGCTTTTGAATCAGCAGACCGCAACCGTCACCGGTCTTGCCGTCGGCATTAATCCCACCGCGGTGGGTCATGCAGGTCAGGGCCTCAATGGCCGTTTGCAATAGGGTATGACTGGGTTCGCCCTGCATATGGGCTATCAGGCCGAAACCGCAGTTATCCTTGAATTCATCTGGTTGGTACAGACCTGCTTTCATAGACACTTTCTCACCAGGCTGCCTCTTTTCGAGGCAAATTTCTTTTCAATTCAACCACTTGCATTCCGCGCCGAACGTACGCCGGCTTAGCGGGGGCAAAAGGGTGGTCATTGTACACAGCGACACAGACGCTCACAAATTTGACGACGAAATGTCGCAAATCTATGTCGCATTTGTGAAAGGTTTAAAGCGATCTGCTGTGCTAGTCAAAACTTTTTTAATTCTGACTGCAACGACTCAAAGACTACTATGACGCAGACACCACAAGGCACGCGGTCTGTAGAGACGGCGCGCACAGGCGGAAATATTGAGGTGCCGGGAGAGGCGGCCTGGGTAAGGCCGCCGAATCTTCAGCGAGTTGTTGCCAGTTCCTGTTGGACGCTGGCAACAGTGCGAGGCCAAGGTTTACCAGCCTGAACCTTCGCTGGCAAGGCCTTGATGGCGCTAAGGGCTGCATCACGGTTGGCAAAATTGCCGTAGGTGATCACGTAGAGAGGCTTGCCGTTGAGGACTTTCTTGAAATAACGGTACTCGCCGCCCTGCTCTTTCACGAAGTTTTGCGCAGACGCTTCGGAGCTGGTGCCAAGGATCTGCACCACGTAGTTGCTGGTCGGTTGCCCGGCGTACCAGGTACCACCGGCGCCTTTGGCAGCGGCAGCGGCCGGTTTCTCGGCAGGCTTGGCGGTCGCCACGGCGGCAGGTTTGGCCGGCACAGGCGCGGGTTTGGCGACAGGTGCGGGAGCCGGCTTGGCAGTGGCCACCTGGGTCGGTGCTGGCGCAGGCTTGGCGGCCGGCGTCGGCGCTGGGCCAGGCTGGATTCCGGCCGGCGGCGCAGAAGTGGTCACGGTCGGCGGTGTGGCGCTGGAGCCTTCAACCGGCACGCCATCGTCACCTTCAGTGATGCCACCCGCCGCTTCGGCCAGCGGGCCACGCATGACCGGTTGCGAGTTGCCGACAAGCGGCAACGGCATCGGCTGCGAATTACCGGCGAACTCCACGGCTGGAGCACCGTTGCTGTTAGGTTGCGGTGCACCCTCGCCGAGCGGCAATTGCGCCTGCTCGTTGGCAGGAGCGCCAGTGGTCGGTGCTTTGCTGCGACCTGGCATCAACCAGGCGGCGGCTACCGCGACCACGACTACGGCGGAAATCGCCAATACGTGTTTCTTCGGCATGTTGAACCCCATACTTGGACGCTTGACCGCAGAGCGGCTGGCAATCATGACTTCGATAAGAGCATCGCGAGCGACCTGGTTGATATTGCCAGGCCAACCCTCGGCACTTTCGTGAATATCAGAGATCTGATCCGCGGTGAAAAGTTCGACACCGCGGCCCGCACCTTCCAGCCGCTGGTCGAGATACTCGCGAGTCTCTTCCTCGGTGTACGGCTGCAGTTCGATGACGTGGAAACGCTCTTCCTCGAGGTGCAAAGCCTCAAGCTGAGCGATCAGCGACGACTCACCGAACAGGAAGACATGCGGGCGACCTTCCGGCGCGCCGGCACCCAGCGCCATCAGCGCTTCCAGCGCTGACTCGTCAAGCTGCTCGGCGTCATCCACCAGCAGATAGACTTCCTGCCCGGTCAAGGCCAGCTGTACGACCTGTGACAGGATCGAGCCGATTTCCGGCTGGGCGACATTCAGCGCCTGGGCCACCTGGCGCAGCACGCCGGCGGCATCACCGGCACCGCGGGCGGAAACCACCACACTCTGCACCGATTGCTTGTTGGTACTGGCCACCAGGGCCTGGCGCAACAGGGTCTTGCCGCTGCCTTGCGGGCCAGTGACCACCAGCAGCAACTGGCTATAGCGCGCCAGGTGATGCAGTTGACCCAGCACCGGTTTGCGCTGGGCCGGGAAGAATTTGAAGCCCGGCACCCGCGGCGCGAAGGGGTCGTGACTTAACTGGAAATGGCCGAGGAACGCCTCGTCGGCATGCAAACTAGTCATCGGAATCTTATTAACCTTTAAGCTGAGCCAGGGCGCGGTAATCCGCTCCCAGCGTGGCCTGTAGAACCTCTTTCGGATAATCGGCGGTCACCACCGCTTCGCCCATCCGGCGCAGCAGCACCAGGCGTAGACGACCGTCGATCACTTTTTTGTCGATTGCCATGTGTTCGAGAAAATCGGCTTCGGTCATTTCTGTCGGCGGCACCACCGGCAGACCGGCGCGCTGAAACAGACGGATGCCGCGATCACGCTCCTGCTCACTGATCCAGCCCAGACGCGCGGACATTTCCAGCGCCATCACGGTGCCAGCCGCGACCGCTTCACCATGCAACCAGACACCATAGCCCATGTGGGTCTCGATGGCGTGGCCGAAAGTGTGGCCGAGGTTGAGCGTGGCGCGTACGCCGGTTTCCTTCTCATCGGCGCCGACCACCGCAGCCTTGGCCGCGCAGGAACGCTCAATGGCATATGTCAGGGCTTTCTGATCCAGGGCGCGCAGTGCGTCGACGTTTTCTTCGAGCCAGCTCAGGAACGGCTCGTCGCAGATCAGCCCGTACTTGATGACTTCCGCCAGACCGGCCGAAAGTTCGCGCTCTGGCAAGGTATTCAGGGAGGCGGTATCGATCAGCACGACGTTCGGTTGATAGAACGCGCCGACCATGTTCTTGCCCAGCGGATGGTTGATCCCGGTCTTGCCACCCACCGACGAATCGACCTGGGACAGCAATGTCGTAGGGATCTGGATGAAGTCGACGCCACGCTGATAGCAGGCCGCGGCGAACCCGGCCATGTCGCCGATGACACCGCCGCCAAGAGCGATGACGGTGGTGCGACGGTCATGACGAGCGGTCAGCAGACCATCAAAGATCAGTTGCAGGGTTTCCCAGTTCTTGAAGGCCTCGCCGTCCGGCAATACCACAGAAATTACCGAGAACTGCGCCAGGCTGCGGGTCAGACGTTCGAGATAGAGCGGCGCAACGGTCTCGTTGGAGATGATTGCCACCTGCCGCCCATGAATATGCGGAGCCAGCAACTCGGGCTGATCCAACAAACCTTCGCCAATATGAATCGGGTAGCTGCGCTCGCCTAGATCGACCTTGAGTGTCTGCATGTGTCCCCACAGTGAAGATGGAAGCAGGCGTCCTGCCCTGAATTATCGATGTCCGCGGCCTCTGTTGGTATGACGCCGCTCGCACGCCATCCGCCACAACCTCGACGGGCTGTGACAGGACGCCGAGGATAGCGCATTTCGAGCGATGCTTTAACGGGGCGGCAGTTGCGCGAGGCGGTCGAGAATATCGAGCACCACCATGCGTGGCGGCCGTTCGTCGGTTTCCACCACCAGATCAGCGATTTCCCGATAGAGCGGATCGCGGATTGCCAACAGATCGCGCAGGGTTTTCTCGGGATTGGCGGTGCGCAGCAACGGCCGATTGCGGTCGCGCGCAGTGCGGCCGACCTGCTGTTCGACGGAGGCGTGCAGGTACACGACCCGACCACCGGCATGCAGCGCCCGACGATTGGCTTCGCGCATGACTGCACCGCCGCCGGTCGCCAACACCACGCCATCGCACGCGCACAGCTCGGCAATCATCGCCTGCTCGCGATCACGGAAGCCTGGCTCGCCTTCCTTATCGAAAATCCATGGGATATTGGCACCCGTGCGCAATTCAATTTCCTTGTCGGAATCTTTGAACGGCAGGCGCAGCTCTTTGGCCAGTAACCGGCCGATGGTGCTTTTTCCAGCCCCCATCGGTCCTACAAGAATCAAATTTCGCACAGAATCAACGACTCACAGCAATCGCCTGGTTATTCATGATACGCGGTGTGAGAAACACCAACAGCTCGGATTTTTTCTCCGAAACCACGTCACGCCGGAAAAGGCGGCCAAGATACGGCACATCGCCGAGAAATGGCACCTTATCTACAACCTTGCTTTGAGTATTTGAGAAAACGCCACCGATGACGATGGTCTCGCCATCGTTGACCAACACCTTGGCATTGACCTCGTTTTTCTTGATCGGCGGTACGTCCTGCACCTTGTTCAGGTAATCCGGCTCATCCTTGGTGACCTTGACCTCCATGATGATGCGGTTGTCCGGGGTGATCTGCGGGGTCACTTCCAGCGACAGCGAAGCCTCCTTGAACGACACCGACGTCGCGCCGCTGGAGCTGGCCTCCTGATAAGGAATCTCGGTGCCCTTGAGGATTTTCGCGGTCTCCTTGTCGGAGGTGACCACTTTGGGCTGTGAGACGATTTCACCGTTGCCGGTTTTCTCCATCGCCGTCAGTTCCAGATCGAGCAGGACGTTATCGGTGATGAAGGCAATGCCGATCCCCGAGGTGTTGCCGATGGTGCCCATGTCGACGAACGGCGAGTTGGTGCTGGTGCTGCCCGGCGTGCCGATGGTGGTCGATGAACCGTTACTGACCCCGGAGGTGTTCCAGTTGCCCTTGTTCTGGATCGAGCCGCCCCAGCGCACGCCCAGGCTCTTGTCGTAATCGACGTTGGCCTCGACGATGCGCGCCTCGATCATCACCTGGCGCACCGGAATATCCAGTTGCGCCACGATCCGCCGCAGTTCGTCGAGGCGATTCTGGGTCTGGTAGGCAATGATGTTGTTGGTGCGTTCGTCGACGGTGATCGAACCGCGCTCGTCGATTTTCGCTTCAGCGCTGGTCACCGACTGGAACAGTTTGGCGATGTCCGCGGCCTTGGCATAGTTCACTTGCAGCAATTCACGACGCAGCGGCGCCAGTTCGGCGATCTGCTTTTGCGATTCCAGTTCCTGCCTTTCGCGCGCGGCGATTTCGTCGGCCGGCGCCACCAGCAGCACGTTGCCGATCTTGCGTTTATCCAGCCCTTTGGTTTTCAGCACCAGGTCCAGCGCCTGATCCCACGGCACGTTTTGCAGACGCAAAGTGATGCCGCCCTGCACCGTATCGCTGGCGACCAGATTGAGGTTGGTGAAATCGGCGATCAGTTGCAGCACCGAGCGCACGTCGATGTCCTGAAAGTTCAGCGACAGCTTTTCGCCGACATAGGCCTGGCGGTCGGCATTACGCTTTTGCAGGTCGTCGACGGTCATCGGGCGAATGCTGACGGTGAGCTTATTGTCGGTCTGGAAGGTGGAATACTCGTAAGTACCGCTGGGTTCGATGCTGATGGTCGCACGGTCCCCGGTGGCACTGGCATTGACGAATTGCACCGGCGTGGCGAAATCCTTCACGTCCAGGCGGACTCGCAGGGACTCTGGCAGCTGGGTTCGGGCGAAGCCAAGGATGATCTTGCCCTCGCGCTCTTGAATGTCCGGGGCGATGGATGGATCGGACAGGTCGATGACCACATTGCCCTCGCCCTGGGTGCCACGCTGGAAGTCAACGCTGCGAATAGCCTTGGCTACCGGCGCGTAGGCTTTCGCCGGGGCCGGCGAAGTGACGGCACGCGGCGCGCTGGCGACCGGTCGCGATGCAGCCTTGCTCGCGCCCTGGCCGACAACCACAAACAGGGTGTTGCCTTCGACCCGCGAGGTATAGGGGGACAACTGCGTCAGGTTGATGATCAGACGCGTCCGGTCCTTGGCTTCCACCACCGTGGCACTGCGGGCATTGCCGCCACCCAGGTCGCGGGTCTTGCTGGACAGCTGGATGACCACCCCGGGCAGGTCGAGTGCGATCCGCGCCGGTGACTCGGTGGTGTAGCCCTTGGGCGTGGGAGGCGTGCCATCGAACGACAGCTTCAACTCGATGCGGTCCCCAGGCAGTGCGGCAACGTCCAGCGTCTTCAGATTGGCCGCTTGTGCCATCGGCGAAAGCAGCGCTATCCATAGCGAAATACCGAGGGCTGAGAAAATCCTGTTCATTATTCTAGTCCCACTATGAATGCTCTTTCAAAGGTATGGTTCGCGGCCGTTCCAGCCAGGCTCCCTGGCCGTCGGGGACGATTTCGATCACGTCGACCTGTGAGCCGCTGATGGCGACAATGCGCCCATCGTTGCGCCCAAGAGTAGTCACCGACTTTCAGTCGATGCACGCCGCCAGCCCCGCGCAGCAGCGCAAAGGAGCCGGTTGCATTGGAAATCGTGCCGACCATTTCAAACTGCTCGATGTTGAAACCTTCCAGGTACTGCTTGGCCCGGGCAGGATCAGGCTTGACGTTACGCGAGCCGTGCTTCTGGCCAGCCAGGTCCACCCTGACCTGCCGGGAAAACGGGCTTCGCAGGTTGGCGGCGCTGTAGGTGAACGTCGGGTAGGAGCGGAAAATCGGCGTTGGCTCTATCTTCCCCGGTGGACGCAGGCGAACTTCGTTCATGTAGGCATCGAGGTCGCTGACGTCGTCGCCCTTCCCACAGCCGGCCAACCCGAGCACGACGAGCACCATGGCCAAACAACGGATCGGGCTCATTTCGGCGCCCCCTTGTCGTTATAGCGGTAGGTCTTGGCGAGGATACTCATGCGTAACTTCGTCCCGCCATCCGGGTCGGCCGCAGCAATGTCGAAGTCATGCAGCGTGACGATCCGGGGCAGGCCGGCCACACCGCTGACGAAGGTCGCCAGGTCGTGATAGGCCCCGGTCACGGTGATCTGGATCGGCAGTTCGATATAGAACTGCTGGGTAACTTCCGGCAGCAACTTGATCTCTTCGAACTCCAGCCCACTCCCGAGCCCGGTGCGAGTGATGTCCTCCAGCAGGCCCGGCACCTCGGTGTCGCTGGGCAGTTGGCGCAGCAACACGCCAAAGGAGTTTTCCATCTCTTTCATCTGCTGGGTGTACAGCTCGAGATTGGCGGCCATGCGGGCCTTGGAGGTGAATTGCTCCTTGAGTGTCAGCTCCTCCTCACGCTTGCTGTCCAGCTGGGTTTCCAGGTCGCTGAGGTAAAAGTGATACCCCAGGGCCAGTACCAGCACCATCAGCAGCCCACCCGCGATCGCCTTGATCGCCGGCGGCCATGAGCCGATGTTGTTGGTGTCCAAATCGTTGATATCAACGTTGCGCAGTCCGGCAAACCATTCCGATGGACTCATTGACCGTCCTCCACAGCGGCGGGCTGGGTCTGTCGAACCGTCAACTGGAAGATGTTCGCCTGGTCGAGCTGACCCGCCGTAGTGGCCTTGACCTCGGTCAGGCTGGGGGCATCGAACCAGTCGGAGCCGTCAAGATTGCGCATCAGGTCAGACACGCGATTATTGGACTCGGCAGCACCGGTAATGGACAAGGTAGTGCCGACCATTTTGACTTCGGTGAAATACACCCCGTCCGGCAAGGTGCGCGCCAGCTGGTCGAATATCCGCCCGCTGATTGGCCGATTGCCCTGCAGGTCCTGGATGATACGCATGCGCTCGATGAGCTGCTGGCGGCGTGCCTTCAAGTCGCTGATCTGCTTGATCCGCTCATCGACTACGGCAATCTGCTTGCCGATGTAATCGTTGCGCGCGAGCTGACGGTCAACGGCCGCTGTGATGACCTGGTCCGCAATCAGCACCGCCCCCACGGAGCCCACCAGGACCCCAACGAGGGTCACCAGGAAGCGTTTGCGGCGTTCCTCGCGCAGTTCCTCGCGCCAGGGTAGAAGATTGATCCGCGCCATCAGTCGAAACTCCTGAGCGCGAGCCCGCAGGCAATCATCAGGGCCGGCGCGTCACTGGCCAGCGCCCCGGCATTGACCTTGCTGCTCAGGGCCATGTCGGCAAACGGGTTGGCTACCTGAGTCGGGGTCTTCAGGCGCTGTTCGATCAGGCGGTCCAGCCCCGGCACCGACGCCGTGCCGCCGGCCAGCAGAATATGGTCGACCGCGTTGTACTGGCCGGATGCGAAGAAGAATTGCAGCGAACGCGACACCTGCTGCACCAGCGCCTCGCGAAACGGCTGCAAGACTTCGCTGACGTAATCGTCGGGCAGACCGCCCTGTTTCTTCGCCAGCCCTGCCTGCTCAAGGGTCAGGCCGTAGCGACGCTGGATTTCTTCGGTCAACTGACGCCCCCCGAACAACTGCTCGCGGGTGTAGATAATTCGCCCCTTGTGCAAAACACTGAGGGTGGTCATTGTTGCACCGATGTCGACCACGGCCACGGTCAACTGCCCCTGGGGGCTGGCCAGATGGCCAGTCAGCAGGCCGAACGAGCGCTCCAGCGCATAGGCCTCGACATCGACCACCCGCGCGGTAAGGCCGGCCAGTGCCAGGGCAGCCTCACGGACTTCGACATTTTCCTTGCGGCAGGCGGCCAGCAGCACATTGACTCGTGCCGGGTTTCGCACCGAAGGCCCCTGGACTTCGAAGTCGATGGCGACTTCGTCCAGGGGATAGGGAATGTATTGATCGGCCTCGATCTTCAGCTGGTTTTCCAGCTCGTCGTCGGAGAGGCCGGCATCCATCTCGATTGTCTTGGTGATCACCGCCGAACCGGCCACCGCCACCGCCACATTCCTGAGATTGGTCCTGGCCTTGATCAGCACGCGCGACAATGCCTGCCCGACACCTTCGAGTTCAGCGATATTTTTTTCGATGACTGCATTGGCGGGCAGCGGCTCGACTGCATAGGCCTCAACCCGGTAGCGCTCGCCTTGACGACTTAACTCCAGAAGCTTCACCGACGTGGAGCTGATGTCGATCCCCAGAAGCGTGTTGGCCTTTTTATTGAAGAGTCCCAGCACTACCAATTCCCTATGACTTTCCGTGAGTTACGGACTCTGTAATGTCCATTGCGTTCAACCCGCCCGTCTTGACAGAAGCGCAAATGACGCCCCCGCTAGAAAAGTGCTTATAATGCCCAGCGTTTTTTTCCGCTTTTTACTGCCTGCGCGGGTTGTTCTGTGTGTCGCCGGAACCCCGTCGCCAAATTCATTCTTTGCCCTGGATGTCCAAAAGCCTTGATTCGTCTGCTGAAATTTTTCGGTTGGTCCATCGTCGCCGTTTTCTGCGGACTGCTTTTAGGTCTCAGCGGCGCCTATCTTTACCTTAGTCCGGGTTTGCCGTCTGTGGAGGCCCTGAGAAGCATTCAGTTGCAGATTCCTCTGCGGGTCTACAGCAGCGATAACAAGTTGATCGCAGAATTTGGCGAAATGCGCCGTACTCCGATCCGTTTCGCCGACATTCCGCCCAATTTCATTAATGCGTTACTAAGTGCTGAAGACGACAATTTCGCCAATCACTATGGCGTTGATCCGAGCAGCCTGATGCGCGCCGCGACCCAGTTGGTCAAAAGCGGTCACATCCAGTCCGGCGGCAGCACCATTACCATGCAGGTGGCGAAGAACTTCTTCCTGACCAGCGAACGCAGCTTCTCGCGCAAAACCACCGAGATTTTGCTGGCTCTGCAAATTGAACGGCAGCTGACCAAGGACGAAATCCTTGAGCTGTACGTGAACAAAATCTATCTCGGCAACCGCGCCTATGGCATCGAAGCCGCTGCGCAGGTGTACTACGGCAAGTCGATCCGTGACGTCAGCCTGGCGCAGATGGCGATGATTGCGGGCCTGCCCAAGGCCCCTTCGCGCTTCAATCCGCTGGCCAACCCGGCGCGCAGCAAAGAGCGGCGTGACTGGATCCTGGGCCGCATGTACAAGCTGGGCAAGATCACCGAAGCCGACTACACCGCCGCGATCAACGAGCCGCTCAACGCCAGTTATCACGTCCCGACACCGGAAGTGAACGCCCCCTACATTGCCGAGATGGCCCGCGCCGAAATGGTCGGCCGCTATGGCAGCGACGCTTATACCGAAGGGTTCCGCGTGACCACCACGGTGCCAAGCAACCTGCAGGAAATGGCCAACACGGCGCTTCACGAAGGCCTGATCACTTACGATCAGCGCCACGGTTATCGCGGCCCTGAATCGCGCCTGCCGGGCAAGACCCGCGAAGCCTGGGTCAGCGAGCTGAGCAAACAACGCACCATCAGCAGCCTTGAACCCGCCATCGTCACCCAGGTCGACAAGAACGGCCTGCAAGTGCTGACCCGCACCGGCGAAGAACATGTCGCCTGGGACACCATGAAATGGGCGCGGCCGTTCCTCAACACCAACAGCATGGGCGCCAACCCGCGCCAGCCGTCGGATGTTGCCCAGGTCGGCGATCTGGTGCGTGTGCAGCGCCAGAAGGACAATTCGCTGAAATTCAGCCAGCTCCCGCAGGCACAAGGTGCACTGGTGTCGCTGGATCCGCAAAACGGCGCGATTCGCTCGCTGGTCGGCGGTTTCGCTTTCGAGCAGAGCAACTACAACCGCGCCATGCAGGCCAAGCGTCAGCCGGGTTCGAGCTTCAAGCCGTTCGTCTACAGTGCGGCGCTGGATAACGGCTACACCGCCGCCACGCTGGTCAACGACGCGCCAATCGTGTTTGTCGACGAGTACCTCGACAAGGTCTGGCGTCCGAAGAACGACACCAACACCTTCCTCGGCCCGATCCGCCTGCGTGAAGGTTTGTACAAGTCGCGCAACCTGGTGTCGATCCGCTTGGTGCAAGCGATGGGCGTTAGCAAGACCATCGACTACATCAGCCGATTTGGTTTCAACAAGCAGGATCTGCCGCCGAACCTGTCGCTGGCCCTGGGTACCGCGACGCTGACACCGATGGAGATCGCCACCGGATGGAGTACGTTCGCCAACGGTGGTTACAAGATCACGCCTTACGTTATCGACAAGATCGAAAGCCGTAACGGCGACACCCTGTTCGTCGCCAACCCGCCAACCGTGCCTAAGGGCGAAGTCGTCAGCGATGGCATCGCGGCACCAGCGGCCAGCGCTATCACGGTCAATGCAACGCCTGCGGACGCCTCAAGTAGCCAGCCTGCGCAGTCACCTGCAGTGGCTGAGCGGATTGTCGATGGTCGCACCACGTACATCCTCAACAGCATGTTGCAGGACGTGATCAAGCTCGGCACTGGCCGTCGTGCACTGGCCATGGGCCGCAGTGACATCGCTGGTAAAACCGGTACCACCAACGAATCGAAAGACGCCTGGTTCTCCGGTTACAACGCCGATTACGTGACCACTGTCTGGACCGGTTTCGACCAGCCGGAAAGCCTCGGTCGTCGCGAATTCGGCGGCACCGTGGCGCTGCCGATCTGGATGAACTACATGTCGGCTGCGCTGAAGGACAAGCCGCCTCACGTCCAGCCTGAGCCGGAAGGTTTGCTGAGTCTGCGGGTGGATCCGGTGAGCGGTCGCGCGGCAACGCCAAGCACGCCGGGTGCGTACTTCGAGCTGTTCAAGGCTGAAGACACGCCGCCGTCGGTGAATGAGCTGGGTAACGGCGCTGTACCGGGCAGCCCGCTGCCAGCGGATGAGCAGGCGCCGATCGATCTGTTCTGATCCGCAGCTACTGAAAAGCCCCGCCTTCGTGAGAAGTGCGGGGCTTTTTTACAGCCAGGATCAAAAGATCGCAGCCTTCGGCAGCGCCTACAGGGGAACGTGATCTCCCGCAGGACCTGTCGAAGGCTGTGATCCTTTGATTGTCCGGGCAAAAAAAACCCGGCCACTGACCGGGTTTTCCTGAGTGCTACGGCTTAGCCGTTGAACACGTCATCCACGCTTTTCAGCGGGTAGTTCTTCGGATACGGCAGGGTGGCCACACCGGTCTCGATCGCGGCTTTGGCCACAGCGTCGGAGATCAGGGTGATCAGGCGCTTGTCCATTGGCTTCGGAATGATGTACTCACGACCGAATTCCAGCGGAGCACCACCGTAGGCGTCGCACACGTCCTGAGGCACTGGCAGCTTGGCCAGTTCACGCAGGGCGTTGGCGGCAGCCACTTTCATTTCTTCGTTGATACGCTTGGCGCGAACGTCCAGAGCACCACGGAAGATGAATGGGAAGCCCAGTACGTTGTTGACCTGGTTCGGGTAGTCCGAACGGCCGGTCGCCATGATCACGTCGTTGCGGGTGGCGTGCGCCAGTTCCGGGGAGATTTCCGGATCCGGGTTCGAGCAGGCGAACACGATCGGGTTGGCCGCCATCGACAGCAGGCCTTCAGCGCTCAGCAGGTTCGGGCCGGACAGACCGACGAACACGTCAGCGCCTTGCAGAGCGTCAGCCAGGCTGCGCTTCTCGGTGGCGTGGGCGAATACGGCTTTGTACTGGTTCAGGTCGTCACGGCCGGAGTGGATCACGCCGGTACGGTCAACCATGAAGATGTTTTCGATGCGTGCGCCCATGCTCACCAGCAATTTCATGCAGGAGATGGCGGCAGCACCAGCGCCCAGGCAGACGATCTTGGCGTCTGGCAGGGTTTTGCCGGCGATTTCCAGGGCGTTGATCATGCCCGCAGCGGTCACGATCGCGGTGCCGTGCTGGTCATCGTGGAATACTGGAATGTCGCACTGCTCGATCAGAGCACGTTCGATTTCAAAGCACTCAGGCGCCTTGATGTCTTCCAGGTTGATACCACCGAAGGTGATGGAAATGCGTTTTACGGTGTCGATAAAGGCTTGCGGGCTTTCGGAGTCGACTTCGATGTCGAAAACGTCGATGCCGGCGAAGCGCTTGAACAGCACGCCTTTACCTTCCATCACTGGCTTGGAAGCCAGTGGGCCGAGGTTACCCAGGCCCAGAATCGCGGTGCCATCGGAAATGACTGCAACCAGGTTGCCCTTGCCGGTGTATTTGTAGGCCAGTTCAGGATCGCGAGCGATCTCACGCACTGGTTCAGCTACGCCGGGGCTATAGGCCAGCGACAAGTCGCGAGCAGTAGCAGTGGCCTTGGTGAGCTCGACACTCAGCTTTCCTGGACGAGGATTGGCATGATATTCGAGAGCGGCAGTTTTCAGATCAGACATTTTGGCATTCCGCTTTTTACTGTTGGACAGACTGGTCAGCGAGGATACGCGCCTCGCAAAGTCCCCACAAGACTGAGCGGTCACCCCTGTCAAGCGCCCTGCCCTACGACTTTGGGCCAAGAGCCACGGCGCACAAGGGCTTGACTGTTCACAATCGACAGAAAAAATGTCTACAATTTTTATTCAGCGTGCGCTCTGCAACATCGAAGGATCGGTCAATGGCAAAAGCCAACGCGCCTGTCCGTTTTTCAATTCGCCACGTCTTGACCTGTCAACGACCCAGCCTCGAGCCTCGACCTGCCTGCCCTGCAGTTGCTCCAGCGCCGAAAGGTCGAAGCGCTTCAGTAGATTCGGCGCAACCCGCAGCACAACTGAATCCTGCAACTCGATCCAGATTCCGCCACGATTGCGCTGAACCTTGCTCACACGCCACCCACAACGGCAAACCCGGAACCTCTGATTTGCCCTGCTTCAATCACAGGGGACTGGCGCCACAACCCGAGTCTGGCCTGACGAGCACTTTGCTCGGCGGCTTGCTGGCAGGCCGCCAGATCGACATTAGGGGCCACCGCCACCTGGAAACCCAGGCCCTCGGCAAGCATTTGCGCTTCAAGATTGGCACCATCGGCACCGTAGACATGGGCCAGGGTTCGGCCATGGCGGTCTTTACGCTCTTTTCCGGGAAGCAGACCGACCCGCCCGGCGCTCGCCGCTACCAGGGCCTCCAGATGCTTGCGCGCCGCGACAGCAAAGGGCTCGTCAGTGCGGCCTTTCTTGCCAAGCTCTGGAGTGTTCAGGCCGATCATCCGCACATTGCGGCCATCGGTCAGCCGCAACGTGTCACCGTCGACGACTCGCTGTACCTGAGCCTGTGCCAGGCTGCTGGGTGCAGGGCAGAAGGCCTGGGCGCCGGAAAGCCAAATCGCGGACACAAAAAGGCGCCCGCGAGGGACGCCTTTTTCAACAGCAAGGAGAGGCCCAAAGGGCCCTTCAACCTTACTCTGCAGCAGCTGGAGCTTTCTTGCCGAAAGCGCCGAAACGGTCTGCGAAGCGCTGTACACGACCGCCAGTATCCAGAGTCTTCTGCTTACCGGTGTAGAACGGGTGGCACTCGTTGCATACGTCAGTACCCAGTGGCTTGCACAGGTTCGAACGAGTTTCGAACTTGTTGCCGCAGCTGCAAGTTACTTCGATGGTTTCGTATGCTGGATGGATATCGGCTTTCATGGTGTATTCCTCAGGCTAGCGTGCCGCCACTCAACACTATTGTTGAATACCGCACGTAATTAGGCCGCGGATTCTACCAGACAATCCCGATCACGCAAGCTGTCCCTTCTACCGACCGTCTGCTAGGCTCGCGACTTAAAGCACCCTCCCTGCAGGAGCGGGCTTGCTCGCGAAAGCGCTGTATCCGTTAGCACCATGGCGTCTGAGTCAACGCTTTCGCGAGCAAGCCTGCCCACACAGGTTTCATGCCCAGCCTGCATTTATTGCTCGCCCACAGAGACTCCCCCGCGTGCCCGACGCCATTTTGCGCCTAGCCCTGCCTTCGCCCCTGCGCCGCCTGTTCGATTACCGTGCTCCCGCCGGGGTCTTGCGTGCCCAGTTGCAACCGGGCATGCGCCTGAGGGTGCCGTTCGGCAGGCGGGAGATGATCGGGATCCTGGTAGAAGTCACCGATACCAGCGAAGTGCCTGTCGACAAGCTCAAGCCGGCCCTGGCCCTGCTCGACGTCACCGCGCCTTTGCCGCCGGCACTGTTCAAGCTGTGCCTGTGGACCTCCCAGTACTACCAGCATAGCCTCGGCGACACCTTGAGCTGGGCGCTGCCCGTGCTGATGCGCCAGGGTGAGCTGGCCGAAGCGCGGCAGGAGCGCTTCTGGTCGGCCGCACCCGGGGCCAGCCTCGATGACCCGCGTATCGCTCGCGCCCCGCGACAGCGCGAGGCCCTGGCTACCCTGGCCCAGCATCCCCACGGCGTGGCCCACCAGCTGCTGAGCAAGCTGATGCTGAGCAAGGACAGCCTGGATCTGCTGCTGGCCAAGGACCTGGTGCAGGTGGAAATCCGCAAGCATGCCCCGGGTGCCCGTCACGAACACTGGCTGGCCCAGCCGGAGCTGCCGCTCAACCCCGAGCAACGTGCGGCCTATGAAGCCATTCGCGCCGGCTTTGACAGTTATCACGCGTTCCTGCTGGCGGGCGTTACAGGCAGCGGCAAAACCGAAGTCTATCTACAACTCATCCGCGAAACCCTTGAAGCCGGAAAGCAGGCATTGGTGCTGATCCCGGAAATCAACCTGGGACCGCAAACCCTCGCGCGCTTCGAGCAACGTTTCAATGCACGCATCGCGCTGATTCACTCGGGGATCAACGACCGCGAACGCCTCGAAGCCTGGCTCGCCGCCCGGGATGGCGATGCCGACATTATTATCGGCACCCGCTCGGCACTGTTCACTCCGATGAAAAACCCCGGGCTGATCATCATCGACGAAGAGCACGACGGCTCCTATAAACAGCAGGAAGGTCTGCGTTATCACGCTCGCGACCTGGCGCTGGTGCGCGCTCGCCAGGAAAACATCCCGATCGTCCTCGGTTCGGCCACGCCTTCGCTGGAGAGCCTGCACAATGCCTACACCGGCCGTTACGGGTTGCTGCGCTTGAACGAGCGCGCCGGTGGCGCCAAGCAACCGCGTTTCCTGCGCCTGGACGTAAAGAGCCGTCCGCTGGATAGTGGTATTTCCGGCCCCATGCAGCAGGCGATCGGCCAGACCCTGGCTGCCGGGCAACAGGTATTGGTATTTCTCAACCGCCGGGGTTTTGCCCCGACTCTGCTGTGCCACGACTGCGGCTGGATGTCTGAATGCCAACGCTGTGATGCGCGAATGACCGTGCACCAACGCTCCGGCGAACTGCGCTGCCACCATTGCGGCTATGTCGAACGCGTGCCTCGGCATTGCCCGAAATGCGCGAAAGTGGATTTGCGCCCGGTAGGGGCTGGCACCGAGCGCGCCGAAGAGCGGCTGGCGATTTTGTTTCCAGAGGTTCCGGTACTGCGCGTAGACCGCGACAGCACTTCGCGCAAGGACGCCATGAACCAGTTGTTCGCGACCATCCAGAAGGGCCAGCCGTGCATTCTGGTCGGCACGCAGATGCTTGCCAAAGGTCATCACTTCCCCAGGGTGACCCTGGTGTCGATCCTGGATGCCGACGGCGGCCTGTTTTCCGGCGACTTCCGCGCCAGCGAGCGCATGGCCCAGCTGATAGTGCAGGTCGCCGGGCGTGCCGGGCGTGCCGAGGAACCAGGCAGGGTGATCATCCAGACTCACCTGGCCGATCATCCGCTGCTGGTGCAACTGACCGAGCAGGGTTATTTCGCCTTTGCCGAGCAGGCATTGAGCGAGCGCCGCGCTCGGCGGGCCTGCCACCCTTTGCCCACCTGGCGCTTTTGCGCGCAGAGGCACACAAACCGGGGCAGGCCGAAGGCTTTCTTGACGAAGCATGCAGCGAGGCCGAGCGTTTGCTGGCCGAGCAGAATTTGACCGGCATTGAGCTGCTTGGACCGGTGCCCGCGCCGATGGAGCGACGGGCCGGGCGTTATCGTGCGCAGTTGTTATTGCAGGCGACGGCGCGGGCGCCGCTGCACCGGTTGCTGGCCAGTTGGTTGCTGGTACTGGAGCAGATGCCGAGTGGGCGCGCGGTGCGCTGGTCGCTGGATGTCGACCCCGTCGACTTGTATTGAGGGTCAAAAGATCGTCCGAACGCGGCCCGAGCCTTCGGCAGCTCCTACCCCGATTGCGCTTCTCTGCAGGAGCTGCCGAAGGCTGCGATCTTTGCCGCTTTTGTCACCACATATCCATAAGCTGCCTGCTAAGGTTGGCAAGCCCGACTTCGCAACGGATAATGCCCAGTTTTTCCACCCGCGCATCGATGCGCCGCCGCGCTTGCGGTCGAAAGAGAAGACCATGAAAGACACCATTCGCCAGCTGATCCAACAAGCCCTCACCCAACTCGTCAACGAAGGTGTGTTGCCTGAAGGCCTGTCGCCGGCGATTCAGGTGGAGAACGCTCGTGACAAGACCCACGGCGACTTCGCCAGCAACATCGCCATGATGCTGGCCAAGCCTGCGGGCATGAAGCCGCGCGATCTGGCGGAAAAAATCATCGCCGCGCTGCCGGCTGACGAAAACGTCACCAAGGCTGAAATTGCCGGCCCGGGCTTCATCAACTTTTTCCAGAACACCCAGGCTTTGGCCAATCGCCTCGAAGCCGCTTTGGCCGACGAGCACCTTGGCGTGCGCAAGGCAGGCCCGACCCAACGCACCGTGATCGACCTGTCCGCACCCAACCTCGCCAAGGAAATGCACGTCGGCCACTTGCGCTCGACCATCATCGGCGACGGTGTAGCGCGAGTTCTTGAATTTCTCGGCGATGAAGTGATCCGTCAGAACCACGTTGGCGATTGGGGCACCCAGTTCGGCATGCTGATGGCCTATTTGCAGGAAAACCCGATCACCAGCGACGAGCTGTCTGACCTGGAAAACTTCTACCGCGCCGCCAAACAGCGTTTCGATGAATCCGAAGAGTTCGCCGACCGCGCCCGCGGCCTGGTGGTCAAGCTGCAGGCTGGCGATGCCGAGTGCCTGGGGCTGTGGACCAAGTTCAAAGACATCTCGCTGTCGCACTGCCAGAAAATCTACGAGTTGCTGAACGTCAAGCTGACCATGGCCGACGTGATGGGCGAAAGCGCCTACAACGACGACCTGATCAATGTGGTCAACGACCTCAAGGCCGCCGGCATGCTGGTGGAGAGCAACGGCGCCCAGTGCGTGTTCCTCGACGAATTCAAAAACGCCGACGGCGACCCGCTGCCGGTGATCATCGTCAAGGCCGATGGCGGCTACCTGTACGCCACCACCGACCTGGCGGCCGTGCGCTACCGCAGTGGCACGCTGAAGGCTGATCGCGCGCTGTACTTCGTCGATC
Organism: Pseudomonas sp. TH10; assembly: GCF_016651255.1. GTDB lineage: Bacteria > Pseudomonadota > Gammaproteobacteria > Pseudomonadales > Pseudomonadaceae > Aquipseudomonas. Next base: position 18,517 of record NZ_JAEKEG010000065.1, on the reverse strand, counting down.
AGCGTCAGGCCCTGCACTTCCAGCAAGTGTTCGCCGTGGCGCGCAAGGCCGGTTTCGTCACCCATCCGATGGAGATGGAGCACATGGGCTTCGGCACCATGAATGGCGCGGATGGCCGTCCGTTCAAGACTCGTGATGGCGGTACCGTGAAACTCGTTGATCTGCTGATCGAAGCAGAAGATCGCGCTTTCAAACTGGTACAGGAAAAGAATCCGGACTTGCCAGTCGAAGCGCTGAAAGAAATCGCGAAAGTCGTGGGTATCGACTCGGTGAAGTACGCCGACCTGTCCAAGCACCGCGCCAGCGACTACAGCTTCAACTTCGATCTGATGCTGAATTTCGAAGGCAACACGGCTCCCTACCTGCTTTACGCCTACACCCGTGCTGCCGGCGTTTTCCGCAAGCTGGAAAAGGACTTCAGCGAAGTACAAGGGCAAATCGTCCTTGAAGCCGAACTTGAGCAAGAACTAGGCACCAAACTGGCACAATTCGGTGAAGTTCTGAACGGTGTGGCGGAAAAAGGCACCCCGCACATTCTCTGCACCTATCTTTACGATCTGGCCAGTCTGTTCTCCAGCTTCTATGAGAACTGCCCGATCCTGAAAGCCGAAACGCCAGACCAGATGCAAAGCCGTCTGCGCCTCGCCGCGCTGACCGGTCGCACTCTCAAGCAAGGCCTGGAGCTGTTGGGCCTGAAAGTCCTGGAGCAAATGTAAGTTGGCTGCCAAGAAAAAACCTGCACCCAAGCGTGGCGCCAGCCGTTATCAAGCTCCTGCGAAGCAACCGATTCCGGGTTGGCTATGGATGGCCATCGGCCTGACGGTCGGCGCGTTCATCGTGTTCCTGATGAAGCTGGAGCCGGGCAAGGGTAGCGACACGGTCAAGCGCGAGAAAATCGAACAAGCGCAACAGCAGAAAGCGTCGAAAATCGCCGAGGCCAACAAGACCCCGCCGAGCCCGACGCAACCGGTGAAGCCGAAGTACGACTTCTACACGTTGCTGCCGGAATCGGAAGTCATCGTGCCTGCCGATGCCGTGCCGGAAAAAACCTTGCCGACACCCCAGGTGCCCGCGATTCCGACCACTCCGGTGACGCCGGAGCAGGCCGCCAAGATCGACACTGCGCGGGCGCAGGCAGCACTGGCCGGGATTACCCCACCGCCAGCGCCGCCGGTGAGCAAGGCCGCACCGGTGACCAAGTTCTTCCTCCAGGCCGGTTCGTTCCGCAAGGAAACCGATGCCGACAAGGTGCGCGCGCAGATCATTCTGCTCGGTCAGGCGGTGGCGGTTGAATCCGGCACGGTCAAGGATGAAACCTGGTACCGCGTACTGGTCGGCCCGTTCAGCAACCGTGAACAGCTGACCACTGCCCAGAAACAACTGGCCGGCGCCGGCTTCAGCAACCTGTTGTTACAACAACGCCAAAGCCGCTGAGTTCTTGCCATCGCAGCTCCCTCAGGAGACAACAATCCCTGTAGGAGCTGCCGCACCGCTCGTCCTCTCTCCCTCCCCGCAGTTGAAAAACCCGTCACCACCCCCATATGAATGGGCATAAGGCACTTTCGCCCAGCTGTGTGGAGACTCTTCCCTTGACCACCATCGTTTCAGTCCGCCGCCACGGTAAAGTCGTCATGGGCGGCGACGGCCAGGTTTCTCTCGGCAACACCGTGATGAAAGGCAACGCGAAAAAAGTCCGACGCCTGTACCACGGCCAGGTTATCGCCGGTTTTGCCGGGGCCACGGCTGACGCCTTCACCCTTTTCGAGCGGTTTGAAGGTCAGCTTGAGAAACATCAGGGTCACCTGGTTCGCGCTGCTGTCGAACTCGCCAAAGAATGGCGTACCGACCGTACTCTGAGTCGTCTCGAAGCCATGTTGGCAGTGGCCAACAAGGATGCTTCGCTGATCATTACCGGCAACGGCGACGTGGTCGAGCCTGAAGAAGGCCTGATCGCCATGGGTTCCGGTGGCGGTTACGCCCAGGCCGCCGCAAGCGCGCTGCTGAAGAAGACCGACCTGTCCGCCCGGGAAATCGTCGAAACCGCACTCGGCATCGCTGGCGACATCTGCGTATTCACCAACCACACCCAGACCATTGAGGAGCAGGACTGCGCCGAATAAGCCTGTTTCGGCCTTTGTGCCACGGCTCATTCTTGCTTGAGGTCCGCCAATTATTATGTCCATGACTCCCCGTGAAATCGTCCACGAACTCAATCGCCATATCATCGGCCAGGACGATGCCAAACGCGCCGTCGCCATCGCCCTGCGTAATCGCTGGCGCCGGATGCAGCTGCCCGAAGAGCTGCGCGTTGAAGTAACCCCCAAGAACATTTTGATGATCGGCCCGACCGGTGTCGGTAAAACCGAGATCGCCCGTCGTCTGGCCAAACTGGCCAACGCACCGTTCATCAAAGTCGAAGCAACCAAGTTCACCGAAGTCGGCTACGTCGGCCGTGACGTCGAATCGATCATCCGTGATCTGGCTGATGCCGCGATCAAGATGCTCCGTGAACAGGAAATGACCAAGGTTCGCCACCGCGCCGAAGACGCCGCCGAGGATCGTATCCTCGACGCGCTGCTGCCGCCGGCACGCATGGGCTTCAGCAACGAAGAAGCGCCGAGCAGCGATTCCAATACCCGTCAGCTGTTCCGCAAGCGCCTGCGCGAAGGTCAGCTGGATGACAAGGAAATCGAGATCGAAGTCGCCGAAGTGACCGGCATCGAGATCGCCACGCCGCCAGGCATGGAAGAAATGACCAACCAGTTGCAGTCCCTGTTCGCCAACATGGGCAAGGGCAAGAAGAAGTCCCGCAAGCTCAAGGTCAAAGAAGCGCTGAAGCTGGTGCGCGACGAAGAAGCCGGGCGTCTGGTCAACGACGAAGAGCTCAAGGCCAAGGCCCTGGAAGCGGTTGAGCAGCACGGTATCGTGTTCATCGACGAAATCGACAAGGTCGCCAAGCGCGGCAACTCCGGCGGCGTCGATGTCTCTCGCGAAGGCGTGCAGCGCGACTTGCTGCCGCTGATCGAAGGCTGCACCGTCAATACCAAGCTGGGCATGGTCAAGACCGATCACATCCTGTTCATCGCCTCGGGTGCGTTCCACCTGAGCAAGCCGAGCGATCTGGTGCCGGAACTGCAGGGTCGCCTGCCGATCCGCGTTGAGCTCAAGGCACTGACGCCAGAAGACTTCGAGCGCATCCTCAGCGAGCCACATGCGTCCCTGACCGAGCAATATTGCGCATTGTTGAAAACCGAAGGCCTGGGCATCGAGTTCCAGCCGGACGGGATCAAGCGCATCGCCGAGATCGCCTGGCAGGTGAACGAAAAGACCGAGAACATCGGTGCCCGTCGCTTGCACACGCTGCTGGAGCGCTTGCTGGAAGAAGTGTCGTTCAGTGCCGGCGACCTCGCCAGCGCCCACGACGACAAGGTGATCATGATCAACGCCGAATACGTCAACAGCCACCTCGGCGAATTGGCGCAGAACGAAGACCTGTCCCGTTATATCCTGTAGGTCACCTGCGGCCCCGTAGGTGCTGCCAAAGGCTGCGATCTTTTGATCTTGATTTCCTCAGGGTCAAAAATAAAAAGATCGCAGCCTGCGGCAGCTCCTACAGGGTGCGTCACCACACGGACATCCGGCCATGATCCCCACCGACATCAAACTGCACAAAGCCTCGAAAACCCTGACGCTCACCTACGCGTCCGGCGAGGAGTACACCCTGCCCGCTGAATTCCTGCGCGTGCATTCTCCCTCCGCCGAGGTCCAGGGCCACGGCAAACCGATCCTGCAATTCGGCAAGCTCAACGTCGGTCTGAGCAAGCTGGAACCGGCCGGTCACTACGCACTGAAACTGACCTTCGACGACGGTCACGACAGCGGCCTGTTCACCTGGGACTATCTCTACGAGCTGGGGCGACGTTATGACGCACTCTGGGCCGATTATCTGGCCGAGCTCAAAGCCGCCGGAAAAACCCGCGATCCGAATGAGTCTGTCGTCAAGCTGATGCTCTAGCCCGAGCCTTGCGCTCATTAGAGGGCATTTTCTAAATTCATCTGTTTGAATGCTCCGCTGTATGGCCGAGGATCGGCCTGCTTGCGAAAAAAATTAAACTCGGGTAACCAATGGAGCTGGCAAGTTCCCTGCAGTGCTCTACGACTGTAAAGCAGCTATGCAGAATTAACGGTCACCCGAGCAGTAGTACCTGGCATTGGCTGTGGAACTGCACAGCAGAAAACCGGGTACTCGTCTCAGGACAATGGAGCGTCGTAGATGAGTAACAAGAATAACGATGACCTGAAGTATCAAGCCTCGGAAAACACCCTGGGGCTTAATCCCGTCGTTGGGCTACGCGGAAAGGATCTGCTGGCCTCTGCTCGTATGGTGCTGAAACAGGCCATCAAACAACCGATCCATAGTGTCAAACACGTCACCCATTTCGGCCTCGAACTCAAGAATGTCCTGTTCGGTAAATCCGAACTGCAACCGGCCGGCGATGACCGTCGCTTCGCCGACCCTGCGTGGAGCCAGAACCCGCTCTACAAACGTTATCTGCAAACTTATCTGGCGTGGCGCAAGGAACTCCACTCCTGGATCGACGACAGCAGTCTTTCGCCCAAAGATGTCGCCCGCGGGCACTTCGTCATCAACCTCATGACCGAGGCAATGGCCCCGACCAACAGTGCAGCCAACCCGGCGGCGGTCAAACGCTTTTTCGAAACCGGGGGCAAGAGCCTGCTCGACGGCCTCTCGCATCTGGCCAAGGACCTGGTACACAACGGCGGCATGCCCAGCCAGGTCAACATGGGTGCGTTCGAAGTGGGCAAGAGCCTGGGTGTGACCGAAGGCGCGGTAGTGTTTCGCAACGACGTACTGGAGCTGATCCAGTACCGGCCGATCACCGAGCAGGTGCACGAGCGCCCGCTGCTGGTAGTGCCACCGCAAATCAACAAGTTCTATGTATTCGACTTAAGCCCGGACAAGAGCCTGGCGCGCTTCTGCCTGCGCAATAACGTGCAGACGTTCATCGTCAGTTGGCGCAACCCGACCAAGGCACAGCGCGAATGGGGCCTGTCGACGTATATCGATGCGCTGAAAGAGGCGGTCGATGTGGTCACCGCGATCACCGGCAGCAAAGACATCAACATGCTCGGTGCCTGCTCCGGCGGCATCACCTGCACCGCCCTGCTCGGCCACTACGCGGCGCTTGGCCAGAAGAAGGTCAATGCCCTGACCCTGCTGGTCAGCGTGCTCGACACGACGCTGGACAGCGACGTCGCGCTGTTTGTCGATGAACAGACCCTTGAGACCGCCAAGCGCCACTCGTATCAGGCCGGCGTGCTGGAAGGCAAAGACATGGCCAAGGTCTTCGCGTGGATGCGCCCCAATGACCTGATCTGGAACTACTGGGTCAACAACTACCTGCTCGGCAACGAGCCGCCGGTGTTCGACATCCTGTTCTGGAACAACGACACCACACGGTTGCCGGCCGCGTTCCACGGCGATCTGATCGAGATGTTCAAAAACAACCCACTGATCCGCCCGAATGCACTGGAAGTGTGCGGCACCGCCATCGATCTGAAGCAGGTCACGGCCGACATTTTTTCCCTCGCCGGCACCAACGACCACATCACGCCGTGGAAATCCTGCTACAAGTCGGCGCAACTGTTTGGCGGTAACGTCGAGTTCGTGCTGTCGAGCAGCGGCCACATCCAAAGCATCCTGAACCCGCCTGGCAATCCAAAGTCACGTTACATGACCGGCAGCGAAATGGCGGTGAACGCCGAGCAGTGGCAGGAGAATTCCACCAAGCACACGGACTCCTGGTGGCTGCACTGGCAGGCCTGGCAGGCGGAGCGTTCAGGCAAGCTGAAGAAATCGCCGACCAGCCTGGGCAACAAGACCTTCGCCGCCGGCGAAGCTGCACCGGGCACATACGTACACGAGCGGTAACCGATACACCCCGGTCTGCAGGAGCTGCCGCAGGCTGCGATCTTTGATTCTGGTTTTTCAAAATCAAGATCAAAGATCGCAATCCTGGGCAACTCCTACGGCGTTCGGGGATGAATTCACCCACAGGGCCTGAAGCATGCCGCAACCGTTCATTTTTCGTACCGTCGACCTGGATGGCCAGACCCTCCGCACCGCGGTACGCCCCGGCAAGCCTCACTTGACGCCCTTGCTGATTTTCAACGGCATCGGCGCCAACCTGGAGCTGGTGTTTCCGTTCGTCGCGGCACTGGACCCGGATCTGGAAGTGATCGCCTTCGACGTCCCCGGTGTCGGCGGCTCCTCGACGCCGAACCGGCCGTATCGCTTTCCCGGCCTGGCCAAGCTGACCTCGCGGATGCTCGATTACCTCGACTACGGCCAGGTCAACGTCATCGGCGTGTCCTGGGGCGGTGCGCTGGCGCAACAGTTCGCTTACGACTACCCCGAGCGCTGCAAGAAACTGGTGCTGGCGGCGACCGCTGCCGGTGCAGTGATGGTGCCGGGCAAACCGAAAGTGCTGTGGATGATGGCCAGTCCACGGCGCTACATCCAGCCGTCCCATGTGATCCGTATCGCACCGATGATTTACGGCGGCTCGTTCCGCCGCGACTCGACCCTGGCGGCCAGCCATGCGGCGAAAGTCCGTTCAGCGGGCAAGCTCGGTTACTACTGGCAGCTGTTCGCCGGCCTTGGCTGGACCAGCATTCACTGGCTGCACAAAATTCACCAGCCGACCCTGGTTCTGGCCGGTGATGACGACCCATTGATCCCCCTGGTCAACATGCGCCTGCTGGCCTGGCGGATTCCCAACGCTCAGTTGCACATCATCGATGACGGTCATTTGTTCCTGATCACCAGGGCCGAAGCGGTGGCGCCGATCATCATGAAATTCCTCGAAGAGGAACGCCAGCGCGCAGTGATGCACCCGCATCCGGCGCCATTGGGCGGTTAACCGGCAGCGGCGTTTGGTCACAAAAGGAATCGGCAGGACGCCGTACCGCGCAACAACCCGTTAGTGCGTCTATGGTGTTCTGGTTCGGTGAGTTTGTTTTTGGCCTGAAGACGAAGGAGTGTTGAGTCATGCGCGACAAACCAGCGACGGGCGTAGTGCCCAGCCCCGCCGTGTTCATCAACGCACAAAGTGCGATTACTGGCCTGCGTGGCCGGGATCTGCTCTCGACCCTGCGCAGCGTCGCCGCTCACGGCCTGCGTAACCCGATTCACAGTGCCAAGCACGCGTTGAAACTCGGCAGCCAGTTGGGTCGTGTATTGCTCGGTGAAACCCTGCACCCGACCAATCCGAACGACAGCCGTTTCGCTGATCCGGCATGGAGCCTCAACCCGTTTTACCGGCGCAGCCTGCAGGCTTATCTGGCCTGGCAGAAACAGGTCAAAAGCTGGATCGACGACAGCGACATGAACCCGGACGACCGTGCCCGCGCGCACTTCGCCTTTACCCTGCTCAACGATGCCGTGGCGCCGTCCAACACCCTGCTCAATCCGTTGGCGGTCAAGGAACTGTTCAACTCCGGCGGCCACAGCCTGGTGCGCGGCCTCAGTCATCTGTTCGACGACCTGCTGCACAACGACGGCCTGCCCCGCCAGGTCACCAAGCAGGCTTTCGAGGTCGGCAAAACCGTCGCCACCACCACCGGCTCAGTGGTGTTTCGCAACGAGTTGCTGGAGCTGATCCAGTACAAGCCCATGAGCGAAAAGCAGTACGCCAAGCCGCTGCTGGTGGTGCCACCGCAAATCAACAAGTACTACATTTTCGATCTCAGCCCGCAGAACAGCTTCGTTCAATACGCCCTGAAAAACGGCCTGCAGACCTTCATGATCAGCTGGCGCAACCCCGATGTACGTCACCGTGAATGGGGTCTTTCGACCTACGTTGAAGCTGTCGAGGAAGCGATGAACGTTTGCCGGGCGATCACCGGCGCGCGGGAGGTCAACCTCATGGGCGCCTGCGCCGGGGGCCTGACCATTGCCGCGCTGCAAGGTCACCTGCAGGCCAAGCGCCAGTTGCGCCGGGTCTCCAGCGCTACCTACCTGGTCAGCCTGCTGGACAGTCGAGATGGACTCCCCGCCACCCTGTTCGCCGATGAGCAGACACTGGAAGCGGCCAAGCGTCGCTCTTACCAGAAAGGTGTGCTGGACGGCCGCGACATGGCCAAGGTGTTCGCCTGGATGCGTCCCAACGACCTGATCTGGAGTTACTTCGTCAACAATTACCTGCTGGGCAAAGAACCGCCGGCCTTCGACATTCTCTATTGGAACAACGACAACACCCGTCTGCCAGCGGCGCTGCATGGCGATCTGCTGGACTTCTTCAAACACAATCCGCTGAGTCACCCCGGCGGGCTGGAGGTGTGCGGCACGCCAATCGACCTGCAGAAGGTCACGGTCGACAGCTTCAGCGTGGCCGGCATCAACGATCACATCACGCCGTGGGATGCGGTGTACCGCTCCACCTTGCTGCTTGGCGGCGACAGGCGTTTCGTGCTGTCCAACAGCGGCCACGTGCAGAGCATCCTCAACCCGCCGAGCAACCCGAAAGCCAATTTCGTCGAAGGCGCCAAACTGAGCCTCGACCCACGGGCCTGGTTTTATGACGCCAAGCAGGTCGACGGCAGCTGGTGGACCCAATGGCTGAGTTGGGTCCAGGCACGCTCAGGGGCGCAGAAAGAAACGCACATGGCCCTCGGCAACCCGAACTATCCACCGATGGAGGCAGCACCCGGCACTTACGTGCATGTGCGCTGACGCTTAACCGAACTTTTCTAAGAAGACTGGATGAAAACCCGCGACCGGATTCTCGAATGTGCTTTGCAACTGTTCAACGAAAAGGGCGAGCCGAACGTTTCGACCATGGAAGTGGCCAACGAAATGGGGATCAGCCCCGGCAACCTTTACTACCACTTCCACGGCAAGGAACCGCTGATTCTCGGGTTGTTCGATCGTTTCCAGAATGAACTGGCGCCGCTGCTTGATCCACCGTCGGATGCCGAGCTGGCCCCGGAGGATTACTGGCTATTCCTGCACCTGATCGTCGAGCGGCTGGCACAGTACCGGTTTCTGTTCCAGGACCTGTCGAACCTGGCCGGACGGCTGCCGAAACTGGCCAAGGGCATTCGCAATCTGCTCAACGCGTTGAAGCGCACGCTGGCCTCGCTGTTGGCGCGCTTGAAGGCGTCGGGGCAGTTGGTCAGCGATACCCAGGCACTTGGGCAATTGGTAGAGCAGATCACCATGACCTTGCTGTTTTCACTGGACTATCAGCGGATTCTTGATCGCGAGGGTGAGGTGAGATTGGTCGTTTACCAGATCATGATGCTGGTGGCGCCGCACCTGCTACCGCCGGTGAAAGTCGCCACCGAGCGGATGGCCCTGCAGTACCTCGAAGAACACGGGTAAAAGATCACCGTCCACCACCGTAGGATCAGCCGAGTGAAACGAGGCTGCGATCTTTTGATTTTTAAAGATCAAAAGATCGCAGCCTTCGGCAGCTCCTACAGGGATGATGCTGTGCATAAAAAAACGCCCGACCTTTGCAGGCCGGGCGTTTTTATTGAGTCCTGGAATCAGGACTGACTGGTTGGCGTCGATGGTGCTGGCGCGGCAGTCGGGGTTGCAGCCGGGGTCGGCGCGGCAGCCGAGTTCGACGTGCTGGCCGGGGCCGGGGTCGGCTTGGCGGCAGCCGTTGCGGCTGGTTTTGCTGCAGCGGCTTTCGGCGCCGCCGGCTTCTTCACTGCAGGCTTCTTCGCTGCGGCAGGTTTTGCCGCTGGCTTGGCAGCGGGTTTGGCCGCTGTGCTTTTTGCAGCAGGTTTGGCTGCAGCCGTCTTGGCCGCAGGTTTGGCTGCCGGCTTGGCGGTGGCTTTTGCAGCAGCAGATTTGACGGCTGACTTCGCTGCAGCGGGTTTCGCTGCGGCAGTCTTGGCCACCGACTTGGCGGCAGACGCGGCTTTCGCTGCAGTCTTGGCTACCGGCTTGGCGACAGCTTTGGCCAGTGGCTTGGCAGCCGGTTTGGCCGCTGCGGTTTTAGTCGCCACTGGCGCGACCTTGGCGCCGGTGAGTTTTTCGATCTGCTTGGTCAGGGTATCGACCTTGCTATGCAGTGCCTTGACTTCATTACGGCTCGGCACGCCCAGACGCGAAATGGCGCTGTTCAGGCGCTTGTCGAAAGCCCCTTCCAGCTCGTCCCACTTGCCCAGTGCGCGATCTTTCACGCCGCTGATGCGCGACTTGGCCGAAGAAGCGGAGTCCTTGGCGGCATCGACTTTTTTGCCGACTGCAGACTTGGTGAGCTTCTCGGCTTTCTCGCCGTCTTTGACCAATGTATCGAAGAGCTTGCTGCCGTCAGTGTCGATCTTCGAGTACACGCCTAAACCAGCCAGCCAGATTTTGCGGGAGTAGGATTCGACCTTCCCGACCCACGAGCTGCTTTCTTTATCGGTGTTCTTTTTGCCAGCCATCCCGTTCTCCTTAAGATTTACGCGCGACGCGTTCGAGCAATGCCGTCAGCTCATCGAGCTTAGCAGAGAGTGTCTCAACGTCATGTTTAGACGGAATGCCGATACGATTCAAGGCGCTTGCTACACGGGAGTCGAACGCCTTCTCGACCTTGTCGAGCTGAACTTCGACACGACCTTTGAACGAGCTGACTTCACTCTTGGCATCATCGATCTCGGCGTTGGCCGCTTCGAGTTTTTCGGTGACGACTTTTTTGCCTTTCTTTTCAACAGTTTGACCAGCCTGGATCAACTCTTGAAAGTACTCGCTGCCCTCTTGGCCGACCTTGGCGTAGGCACCCAGACCTGCCAGCCAGATCTTGCGGGCATAGGATTTGACGTCGCTCAGAGCAGATGTCGAAGCGTCGATTTTTTCTTCAAAATAACTTTGGCCATGGTGCACCTCACGCGCAGAAGGTTTGAGGAACTGCCCGCGAAAGAGTCGGGCTCAGGCACAAAGTAGTGAGAATAATTAGAAACGGCACCCTAACAACTGACATGAAACGGTGGTGCCTGAATGAAAAGATCGCAGCCTTCGGCAGCGCCTACAGGAGAATGTGGACTCTGTAGGCGCTGCCGAAGGCTGCGATCTTTGAGCTTCAGGCCAGGGCCTTGTCCAGCGCCTTTTCAATCTCGGCTTTGATCATACCGCTCATGGCCGACATCATCAGGCCCAACTCCACGTCGACCTTGATCGAATCCTCGGCCACATGCACCGCGCCCTTCACCCCCGACCGCTTGAGGTTGAGGGTGTCGCCCGACCACTGCGGCTCCAGACCATATTGCTCGGAGAGTTTCTGCGCCAGCTTGTCAGCCTTCTCGCGGGCAGCTTCCTTGCCCAGGGTGTGGGCGCGCTCAACAGTGATTTTGGCCATTGAATAACTCCTGATGGATGAATAGGTGTCGGTAAATCTTGACCGCCGCTGCGGCAAATCGTCCCGAAGGTTGCCCATCTTACCTTTAGCCATTCCAAGACAAAGCATGGCTTGGGGATTAGAATGTCGCGCATTCTCTTTTGGTGACAGCGATATGACTGATCAGCGCAAAGGCAGCGATGCCGAACCCACCACTCACTTCGGCTTCAAAAACGTTCCGGAAAGCCAGAAAGCGGAAAAAGTCGCTGAGGTTTTCCACTCGGTAGCCGCCAAATACGACCTGATGAACGACCTTCTGTCGGGCGGCATGCACCGTCTGTGGAAGCGTTTCGCGATCGAACTGTCCGGCGTGCGCAGCGGTAACCGCGTGCTCGACATCGCCGGCGGCACCGGTGACCTGACCAAAAAATTCTCGCACCTGGTTGGCCCGACCGGCCAGGTCGTTCTGGCCGACATCAACGAATCGATGCTCAAGGTCGGTCGCGACCGTCTGCTCGATCTGGGTGTCGCCGGCAACGTTGAATTCGTTCAGGCGGACGCCGAAAAACTGCCGTTCCCGGACAACCATTTCGACTGCGTGACCATCGCCTTCGGCCTGCGCAACGTGACGCACAAGGAAGACGCCCTGCGCTCGATGCTGCGCGTACTCAAGCCTGGTGGTCGTCTGTTGGTGCTGGAGTTCTCCAAGCCGACCAATGCGCTGATGTCGAAAGCCTATGACGCCTATTCGTTCGCCTTCATGCCGTTGATGGGCAAGCTGATCACCAATGACTCGGAAAGCTATCGCTACCTGGCCGAATCGATCCGCATGCACCCGAATCAGGAAACCCTGAAGTCGATGATGGTCGACGCCGGTTTCGACCGCGTGACCTATCACAACATGACCGCAGGCATCGTTGCCCTGCACCGCGGCATCAAGCCCTGATGCTGCTCACCGGGCTGCTCGCCAGCGTCGAACTCGGCCTCAACCGGGTGCTGCGTCTCGACAGCACGGCGCTGCCGCGGCTCGCGCATTTGACCGGCAAAGTGATTGCCGTCGACTGCCGCAGCCCGGCGCTGCAACTGTTCATCTTGCCGAGCGACGAAGGCTTGATGCTGGCGTCCCACTGGGAAACCGGTGTCGACTGCACCTTGCGCGCCACGGCTTCGAGCCTGATCAAACTGGCCATGAGCAAAGACAAGACCGCGGTGTTGCACGCCCCGGAAGTCGAGCTCGATGGCGACAGCGGCGTGCTGCTGGATCTGGCCGGCGTGCTGCAGGATCTTGAGCTGGACTGGGAGTACGAACTCTCGCGCTGGCTCGGCCCGGTCGCCACGCAACTGGTCGGCGGTCATTTGCGCAGTCGCGCGCGCTGGTACCAGCAAGGATTTGTCAGCCTCAACCAGAACCTCGCCGAATACCTCGCCGAAGAATCGCGCACCCTCGTCGGGCAGCGCGAAGCCGAAGCGCGATTCAGTGAACTGGACCGGATCAAACTTGATCTGGAACGTCTCGAGGCGCGTTTCGAGCGCCTTTCCCGATCCCTCGACCCAAGCGATAACGCATGAAGCTGCTTGCCGTCCGCCGTTTGTTGCGCATCCAGCGCGTTGTGATTCGCTACCGTCTCGATGACCTGCTGTTCGCCCTGCCGCTGCCCTGGTTCCTGCTGGCCCTGCGGTATGCATTGCCGTGGCGCTGGTTCCCGCGCAAAACGCTTGAGCTGAGCCGCGGCGCCCGACTGCGCCTGGCCCTGCAGGACCTGGGACCAATCTTCATCAAGTTCGGGCAGATCCTGTCCACCCGCCGCGACCTGCTGCCGGAAGACATCGCCGATGAATTGATGCTGCTGCAGGACCGTGTCCCGCCGTTCGATTCACAGGTGTCGATCAAGCTCATCGAAGAGCAGCTGGGCAAGAAGATCAGCGAAGTGTTCAGCCGATTCGACGTCGAACCGCTCGCTTCGGCTTCGGTGGCGCAGGTGCATGCCGCGCAGCTGAAAACCGGTGAAGAGGTGGTGGTCAAGGTCATCCGCCCGGGCCTGAAACCGATCATCGCGCAGGATCTGGCGTGGCTGTTCATCCTTGCCCGCGCCGCAGAAAAGCTCTCGGCCGATGCGCGTCTGCTGCACCCGGTGGACGTAGTCCTGGACTACGAGAAAACCATCTACGACGAACTCGACCTGCTGCGCGAAGCCGCCAACGCCAGCCAGCTCAAGCGCAACTTCGAAGGCTCGCCACTGCTCTACGTGCCGCAGGTCTATTGGGACTGGTGCCGGCCGAAAGTGCTGGTGATGGAGCGCATCTACGGCATTCAGGTGACGGATCTGGCGACCCTCGCCGACCAGCGCACCGACATGAAAATGCTCGCCGAGCGCGGCGTGGAGATCTTCTTCACCCAGGTGTTCCGCGACAGCTTCTTCCACGCCGACATGCACCCGGGCAACATCTTCGTCAGCACCGTCAACCCGTGGAGCCCGCAGTACATTGCGATCGACTGCGGCATCGTTGGCAGCCTGACCCCGGAAGACCAGGACTATCTGGCCCGCAACCTGTTCGCTTTCTTCAAACGCGACTATCGGCGAGTGGCCCAGCTGCACATCGATTCGGGCTGGGTGCCGGCAGAAACCAAGCTCAACGAGTTCGAAGCGGCGATCCGCACAGTATGCGAACCGATCTTCGAAAAACCGTTAAAAGATATTTCATTTGGCCAGGTACTGATGCGCCTGTTCCAGACCGCACGACGTTTCAACATGGAAGTGCAGCCGCAGCTGGTGCTGCTGCAAAAAACCCTGCTGAACATCGAAGGCCTCGGCCGCCAGTTGTACCCGGATCTGGATCTGTGGAACACCGCGCAGCCGTTCCTCGAACGCTGGATGCGCGAACGCGTCAGCCCGAAAGCCTTGCTCGGCAACGTGCAGAGCCAGTTCGAACAGCTGCCGCATCTGGCCAACATGGCGCGTGACCTGCTCGAACGCATGTCGCAGCCGCATGCATACGATCCGCCGCCACCGTGGCACAAACGCAAGGACGACTGGTTCCTGCGCCTGCTCGGTTGCGCGCATCTGGCCGGCGGGGTGATCCTCGCCATCGGCGGCCCGCTGAACGACCTGGCCTATTGGCCAGCCGGAATCATGATGGCGGTCGGTTTGTATCTGGTCGTTCGCCGATAGCCAGTTGTGTGATCCGCTGGCACACTGTTTCAACGTTGGACTCCGCTAATGAAGTGCGGAGCCCGCTGTCGGAGTCGAAGATGAAAAACTGGCTGGACGAAATCAAGTGGGACGCCGACGGCCTGGTGCCCGCGATTGCCCAGGATCACAAGACCGGGCGCGTCCTGATGATGGCCTGGATGAACCGTGAAGCGCTGCAACTGACCGCCGCGGAAAACCGTGCAATCTACTGGTCACGTTCCCGAGGCAAGCTGTGGCGCAAGGGTGAGGAGTCCGGGCATGTGCAGAACCTGCATGAGATGCGCCTGGACTGTGACGCCGACGTGATCATTCTGATGGTCGAGCAGATCGGCGACATCGCCTGCCATACCGGCCGTCAAAGCTGCTTTTACCGTGTCTTCGAAAACGGCGACTGGAAAACCGTCGATCCGGTTCTGAAAGACCCGCACGCTATCTATTCCGCAGGACACAAACATGAGTGACACCCTGACCCGCCTCGCTCAGGTGCTTGAAGAGCGCAAGGGCGCTGCTGCCGACAGCTCATATGTAGCTAGTCTGTATCACAAGGGCTTGAACAAGATTCTGGAGAAAGTCGGCGAAGAGTCGGTCGAAACCATTATTGCCGCCAAGGACGCCGCCATCAGCGGTGACTGCAGCGACGTGATCTACGAGACCGCCGACCTGTGGTTCCACAGCATGGTCATGCTCGCCCAACTGGGGCAGCATCCGCAGGCTGTGCTCGATGAACTGGATCGTCGCTTCGGTCTGTCCGGACACGTCGAGAAAGCCTCGCGTCCGTCCGCCTGAACAACTTTTAGAGAGGAACAGCAACATGGGCATTTTTGACTGGAAACACTGGATCGTCATTCTGGTAGTCGTGGTGCTGGTGTTCGGCACCAAGAAACTGAAAAACCTCGGCACCGACGTTGGCGAGTCGATCAAGGGCTTCCGCAAGGCCATGAACGACGACGAGAAACCTGCCGCCGATCCAACCGTCACGCCTGCGCAACCGGTGCCACCGGTTCAGCCGCAAGCCACCGCTCAGGCCAATCCGCCGCACACCATTGACGTGCAGGCGCAGAAAGTCGAAGAGCCGATCCGCAAAGACGTGTGAGCACTGACTAATGTTTGGTATCAGCTTCTCTGAACTGCTGCTCGTCGGCCTCGTTGCCCTGCTGGTGCTGGGCCCCGAGCGTCTGCCGGGCGCTGCACGCACCGCTGGCCTGTGGGTCGGCCGGCTGAAGCGCAGCTTCAACGCGATCAAACAGGAAGTTGAACGTGAAATCGGTGCCGACGAGATTCGTCGGCAACTGCACAACGAGCACATTCTGTCGCTGGAGCAAGAGGCGCGGAAGATCTTCCAGCCGGTTCAGCAAGAGCCGACGCCGGTGCAGCCTGTCGCGGAGCCGACCCTTCATGCCCCGGCGCCTAACGTCGAGCCGACTGCCGGTCCTGAACCTGAGCCAGTCGCTGCTCCTGCAGCGCAGCCTCTGGCCGAATCTGCAACACCTGCGGCTGCGCCGCTTGCGCCTGCCCCTCACGACACCACATTGCCGCCGCGAGCCCCATGAGCGATCTCCCCGAAAACGACCAGCACATGCCGCTGGTTTCGCACCTCACCGAGTTGCGCACCCGCCTGCTGCGTTGTGTGGCGGCGATCTTCATCGTCTTCGCCGGGTTGTTCGCCTTCACCCAGCAAATCTATACCTTCGTCTCCACGCCGCTGCGCCAGTATTTGCCGGAAGGCGCGACAATGATCGCCACCGATGTGTCGTCGCCCTTCCTGACGCCACTGAAGCTGACGATGATGGTTTCGCTGTTCCTGGCGATTCCGGTGATCCTGCATCAGATCTGGGGCTTTATCGCGCCGGGCCTGTACAAGCACGAGAAGCGCATCGCTGTGCCGCTGCTGGTCTCCAGCATCCTGCTGTTCTACACCGGCATGGCGTTCGCCTATTACTTCGTGTTCCCGCTGATCTTCAAATTCTTCGCCGCCGCCACCCCGGCCGGCGTGGAAATGATGACCGACATCGCCAGCTACCTCGATTTCGTCATGACGCTGTTCTTCGCTTTCGGCGTGGCGTTTGAAATCCCGGTGGCCGTGGTCCTGCTGGTGTGGATCGGCGTAGTCGACGTCAAATACCTGAAGAAAATCCGTCCGTACGTGATCATCGGCTGCTTCGTGGTCGGCATGATCCTGACGCCGCCGGACATTTTCTCGCAGACCCTGCTGGCCGTACCGATGTGGCTGCTGTTTGAAATCGGCATCCTGTTCGGCAGCCTGATCAGCAAGCGTGGCGAGCACCCGGACGACCAGCCGGCTGACGACTCCAACGACCAGCCGCCAGCGACCCAGCCGTGAACCTGCTGCTTCTCGAAGAGGCCGATTTCATTGCGGCCGATCGGGTGATCCTGCGTGATCGCCGCCTGACCCACATGCAGGAAGTCCACCGTTCGCAAGTCGGTGACAGCCTGCGGGTCGGCAGGATTGGCGGTCTGATGGGGTCTGCCGAGCTGCTGCGCCTGGACACCACAGAAGCCGAATTGCGCGTCACCCTTGATCAGCCCCCTCCGAGCAAGCTGCCGCTGACCATGGTATTGGCCCTGCCACGCCCGAAAATGCTGCGCCGGGTGTTTCAGACCGTTGCGGCCATGGGCGTGCCGCGAATCATCCTGGTGAACAGCTATCGCGTCGAGAAGAGCTTCTGGCAAACGCCGTTCCTGGAACCAGACGCCATTCGCGAACAATTGATCCTCGGCCTTGAACAGGCCAGGGACAGCGTGTTGCCGGAAATTATTATCGAGAAGCGCTTCAAGCCGTTCGTCGAAGACCGGCTTCCCGCGATCACCGAAGGGACTCTGGGCCTGGTCGGCCATCCGGGCAACTACCCACCCTGCCCTCGCGGCCTGAACGAGCCGGTGACCCTGGCCATCGGTCCGGAAGGCGGCTGGATCCCCTACGAGATCGACCTGCTGGCCAAAGCCGGGCTGCAACCGGTACAACTGGGCGAGCGCATCCTGCGGGTCGAAACCGCCGTCACCGCCCTGCTGGCCCGACTCTTCTAGACACCGATCCCCTGTAGGAGCTGCCGCAGGCTGCGATCTTTTGATGTTGTCTTGTTAAAGCAAGATCAAAAGATCGCAGCCTGCGGCAGCTCCTACAGGTTCCGCAGAAGCTGCCGATACAACTCTCATAAAACCTACGTGTGGTTCGAGGGAGTTGCAGCATGTACCAATCGCTAGCCGATAAACTGGGGAACGTCAGCGTCAATCGCAAACTGGGAGTCGGTTTCGGATTGGTGTTGCTGCTGACCTGCCTGATCACCTTCACTGGCTGGACGGGCCTCAGCGGCGTCATGAGCCGGGGCGACAAGCTCGGTTTCATCTCCGGCCTGATCGAGCTGAGCAAAGACCTGCGCATCGCCCGCCAAGACTACGACATGCATCGCGGCGAACAGGGTCCCGGGACAGTCAACGATTTGCTCGGGCAACTGGAAACCGGCCTGAAAACCGCCCGCTCCCTGATCGAACAGCCTGCCGATGCAGCCATGGTCGACCAGCAACTGGTCGCCGTCGCTGAGTACAAGCGCGCCTTTGCCGACATGACCCAGGCAACCGCTGCTCGTGAAGACGCCCGGAGCAAACTGGGGGTAAACGCTGACAACGCCGTGGCGCAAGTCAGCACGGTCGAAAAATCCATGCTGCAGGGCGAAAGCGTTGCCGACTACAGCCAGGTGGTCGAACTGAGCAAGCTGCTCCAGCAAGCGCGCTACCAGGTTCGCGGCTACACCTACAGCGGCAAGGCCGAAGCCCAGCAACCGGCGCTGGACGCCATCGACACCGCCCTGAAAAGCCTCGGCAGCCTCGCGGCGAAACTGCCTGAGCAGCACCTCGCCAACCTGCAACAGGCTACCGAATCGCTGAAGGCCTACCGCGCCGCAGTCAGCCAGTTCCGCGACTCCCAGGTGGCAAACGCTACGGCGCTCACGCGCA
>NZ_JAEKEG010000064.1 GCF_016651255.1 Pseudomonas sp. TH10 | reverse complement strand
CACCACCTTCGAGATCAATCGCCTGTCCCAGCGCGGCGCGATCATCGTTGATGAAAGCGGCGGACATCACGTCAGCTATTCAGCCATCGACCGCGAAGCCGAACGTCAGGCCGAGCGCGATGCCTCCTATGCAGAACAAAGCATCCGCTCCGACAGCGCCTATCAGTTGCAGGACCCCTCTTTGCTCGAAGGCTTCAGTGAAGTCGGTGATGACGTCACGCTGCAAATCCTGTCGATCTTCCCTGCTTCGTACTGCAACAGATCCAGAATTCGGTCGCAGTTCGCCAAGTGCTGCCACGGGGCGTGGAAACGACTCAGCTCAACTGGACCTACCTGGGCTTTGAAGACGACACGCCCGAACAGCGACTGACGCGTCTGAAGCAGGCCAACCTTGTCGGTCCCGCTGGCTATATCTCCATGGAAGATGGTTGCGTAGGCGGCTTTGTCCAGCGTGGCATCGCTGGCGCGTCCAATCACAGCGCGGTGCTGGAAATGGGCGGGACTGACGCCGAATCGAGTGATAGCCGGATTACGGAAGCGTCTATCCGCGGTTTCTGGAAGGCATATCGCGCAGCCATGGATCTATGAAGAGGGAATCATTCGTGACACATAATATTTTTGCACTGATCAGCCAGACTCAAGCCCTATATGCCCGCTGCATCGATGAAGGCCCGCTTGAAGCATGGCCGGAGTTTTTCCTGGAGAAGTGCCTGTATACCGTTACCACTGCCGATAACTACCGGCAAGGATTGCCCGCTGGCATGATTTGGGCCGACAACCGCGGAATGTTGATTGACCGGGTATCCGCCTTGCGCGACGCCAATATCTACGAGCGACACAGCTACCGCCATATGCTCAATCAGCCAGTGATCCTGGAATGCAACGGCAACCTGGTGCGCAGCGAGACTGCATTCCTGGTGCTGCGCATCATGCGCGACGGCACGACCGAGAACTTCGTCTCCGGCCGCTATATCGATTGCTACCGGGTCGACGGCGAGACAGCCATGTTGGCTGAACGAACCGTGGTGTGCGACAGCTCACGCATCGACACGCTGCTGGCGCTGCCGCTATGAGGCTGCCGGCATCGCGAATCCTCTTGAGCATCGGCGACCCCAACGGCATCGGCCCGGAAGTCGCTGTCAAAGCCGTCGCGGCTCTGCAGAACGAACCCGAGTTGAATCCGGTCATTGTCGGCGATCGGTTTGTCGTCGAAGCCTATGCGCAGGACGTTGGCCTGCGAGTCAAAGAGACTGACGGCACCGCACCGGCAGAAGCGGGAGTGATCCACCTGCTGCCCGTACATAGTCTGGCATCCGAGGCTTTCGTGCCTGGGCAAGTGAATGCCTCGGCAGGTGCTGCCACAGTGGATTATTTGTCTGCCGCAGTGGTGGGTCTGAGCCTGGGCCGGGCACGCGGCATTGTCGCGTGTCCGCATTCCGAGACGGCGATCAATACCGCCGGCATCGATTTTTCCGGTTACCCAAACCTGCTGGCCAAACTGGTAGGCGTCGAGTCCGACCGTGTGTTTCTGATGCTGATCGGTGCGGGGATGCGGATCGTCCACGTCACCTTGCACGAGCGCCTGGCCGATTCACTGGCCAGGCTGACGCCCGAGCTGGTGGTGGCCGCAGGTCATGCAGCCGTTTCTGCACTCCACGCGCTGGGCATCAATGCTCCGCGCATTGGCGTCTTCGGCATCAATCCTCATGCGGGTGAAAACGGCCTGTTCGGTCAGGACGATCAGCAGATAACTGTCCCGGCCGTCGAGCGCCTGCGGCAGGCGGGTATCGATGCCCATGGGCCGGTCGGCGCCGATCTGATGCTCGGCCAAAATGGCTATGACGCCTTTATTGCCATGTATCACGACCAGGGTCACATCCCGATCAAACTGCTGGCCGGGCGTACCGCTTCGGCGCTGTCCATCGGTGCCGGCCTGATCTTTTCCAGCGTGGGCCACGGCTCGGCATTCGATATCGCCGGTAAAAACCTCGCCGATCCCGAAGCGGTAATCCGCGCGCTGCGCCTGGTAGGTGGCGCGGCGCTTTCCAACCAGGAGGTTTTGGCATGACGTTCGACGTAACAGTCTCTGGATCGGACATCGTCTTTCCCTGCGAGCCCGACGAGACAGTGCTGGATGCTGCCGAGCGGGCGGGGTTTTCGATCCCCTACTCCTGCCGCAAGGGCGTGTGCTCGACTTGCGAAGGCGGCTTGGTCGCAGGGGAATTGCGAGTGCGCGGACAAGGGCTCGCACGCGGGCCTGCCACGAGGGTGCTGCTGTGTCAGGCGCGTCCGTGCTCGCCGGTGGAAATCGCCCCCAAACGCATCGTTCAACGCGCGGCGCCGATGCGCAAGGTCATTACCACCAAGGTCCATCGCCTCACCCGCCCCAACGCCGATGTTGTGGTTCTGCACCTACGCTTTCCTTCGGGTGTGCGCGCCAAATTCCAGGCCGGCCAATACCTGAAAGTGTTGATGGATGATGGTGACAGCCGTAACTACTCCATGGCCAATGCGCCCCATGAGAGCGATGGCGTGCAACTGCATATTCGCCATGTTCCCGGAGGGCGCTTTTCCGAGGGCGTGCTGGCAGGATTGGAAAAAGGCGACACGCTCAACGTCGAGCTGCCCTATGGCGAATTTTCACTGGACGAAGAGGTCGACCATCCGGTCATCCTGCTGGGCACCGGTACGGGCATGGCGCCGCTCAAGTCCATCATCGAAGACCAGATCAAACGCGGTGGCTCAAGACCCATGCACCTGTTCTGGGGGCACGCAACAGCGACGACCTGTACCTCGGCGACCTGCCGGCACAATGGTCCAGGCGCCTGCCCGGGTTCAGCTTCACTCCGGTGCTTTCCGAGCCCGAGCCAGGCTGGTCCGGCCGCACCGGTTGGGTGCACCGCGCGGTTCTCGAGGATTACCCCGACCTGGGTGCCTATCAAGTGTATGCCTGCGGTAATCCGGTCATGACAACTGCGGCGCTCAATGACCTGACTGCCGAAGGCCAGTTGTCGCCTGACGCATTCTTCTGCGACGCCTTCGTACCCTCTGGAGAGATCCAGCCGCCTTCATAGGCGGTTTTTTCTCCACCTGCGTGTGCACGCAATAAAAACAAAAAAGGCCAAAATGGCCATGAGGAAAAACCATGTTGCCCGAATCAAAGCCCTTGCAGCTTCCGCAGTTCGTGGATGAACGACCCGTGAGTCCGTTTCAGTACGTGATCATCATTCTGTGCGGTCTTGTCATGTTCCTCGATGGCTTCGATACCCAAGCCATTAGTTACATGGCGCCTTATATAGCCAGTGAATGGAACCTGCCCAGGCATATGCTGGGACCGATATTTTCTTCGTCGCTCGCTGGTTTGATGATCGGCTATCTGGTGCTGACGCCACTGTCCGAACGCTTTGGACATAAGAAAGCAATCATCGTCAGCACCATTGTCTTCAGCCTGTGCACCTTGGCATCGGTATGGGCTGACAACGTGACCGAGCTGATGATCCTGCGCTTTATCACCGGGGTCGGCCTGGGCGCCGCAGCCCCAAGCGCGATCGCCATGACCGGCGAATACAGCCCCAAACGCTTTCGTGCAACCTTTGTTCTGGCTATTTACTGCGGTTTTTCCCTCGGATTCATCGCGGCGGGCCTGGCGGCGAACTGGTTCATCCCCCACTACGGCTGGCGCTCGATGTTCTGGATCGGAGCCCTGGCGCCCTTGATGCTGGTACCCGTACTGATTCGTTTCCTGCCGGAATCCATGGTGTTCATGATCCATCGCAAGGTGGCAGCCGAGCGAATCCTGAAAATTTTCCGAAAAATAGACCCAACCATTGCACGACAGGAGAAGCCGACATTCATCGTCGACGCCCTCGAGAAAGGGCAAGGGCAACGTGGAGCACTCGCCAGTCTGTTCACCCGTGATCGGGTATTGGGCACCGTACTGCTATGGCTGGTGTTCGCGATTAACCTGGGTGAGTTCTACGCCTTGCAAAGCTGGTTGCCATCAATCATGACGGGGCTCAACTACCCAATGAGCACCGTGGTGATGGCCACCACACTGACCACCGTGGGCGGTATCGCGGCTGCGTTCATTACCGGCCCCTCCATGGACCGGTTGGGCGCTTACAAAACCCTGGGCATTCTTTATCTCGTCGGATTCGTGTGCGTGGCATTGACAGGTCTGGCGTTCAAAAGCCCGCTGTGGATGCTGTTGACCGCCAACTTCCTCGCAGGCTGCTGCATCAGCGGCGGGCAAAAAGCCTTATCGCCCTGGCGGCGGTTTTCTACCCGGCGCCGATACGTTCGACCGGAGTCGGTTGGGCATTGGGCATCGGGCGGATCGGCGGGATTACTGGCCCCATCGTGGTCGGCGCAGCCTTGGGTATGGGCTGGTCACCCTCGGCAGTTTTCTATGCCATGGCCGTGCCGATGTTGATCGCCGGGTTACTCGTCCTGTTTCTCGGTCGACGATACGGCAGCAGCACGCTTTAAAACACGAACGGTACTACTCGACAACTTCAATGAAAGCTCGCCAAGGGATGAATAAGGATTTACGTCCCTTGAAAACAACCCACTCTTTATTCAACGCAAACGCAGAGCGCTTCTTTCCAAAGCAGCGAAACGTTTAAACCGGAACAACATCGACGCGAATTCAACTTCATGTTGAGGCATCCCCGCGCGTGTCTACCTGCCCTACGAACAATAAAAACAGGAGTCATCTGATGTCCAGCACAACACTGAAGCGTTACTCGTTCCACCTGCCGATCATTATGGCCCTCGGCCAAACGGTCCTGTCGACCGCTCAGGCCCAAGAGATTCAGTCCACGCCTCCCTCGCCCCTTGAGGTATCCCGCCCTATGCGTCCGGGACCTGCGCGTTGGGTGGAGGATTATCGCTTTCTCGATAACCCGGCAAAACGCACGGACCCGTTCGATGCATTGCGTTTTCAGCGCCTGTCGGACTCAGCCTGGCTGCAGACTGGTGCGGAACTGCGTTATCGCGCCGATGCGGCGGACCAACCGGTGTTCGGCCTGCGCGGAGTAAAGGATGACTCTTATTTAATGCAACGTGCGCAAGTACATGTTGACCTGCACTTATTCGACGACAGCCTGCGCACCTTTATCCAATTACAAAACACTCGGACATGGGGTAAGGACTTGCCCAGCCCTTCCGATCAGAGCCGTAACGAAATACAGCAGGCCTTTGTCGACGGCAATCTGCATTACCAGAGCGGCACATTGACAACGCGAGTCGGTCGGCAGGAGATGGCTTACGGTAATCAGGTACTGGTGACCTATCGCGAAATCCCCAACATACGGCAGGCGTTTGATGGTGTGCGTCTGAGCTGGATTGCAAAGGATGGTTACAAGCTGGATGCGTTCGCCACCAGCCCCGTGGTTAGCAGAGACAATGGCTCGTTCAACGACACAAGCAATCATCAGCAAAAGTTCTACGGGCTCTATGGCACCCTGCCCCTATCCAGCGTATTGAAAGCCGATCTGTACGCCTTTGGCCTGGGAACAGAGCAGCGCAAGCTCGACGGTTTTACCGGAGAGGACAATCGCTACACCTTCGGCACGCGATTGTTCGGCACATGGAATAAATTCGACTGGAGCTGGGATCTGATGAAGCAGGTGGGCCATATGGCCAGCGCCGACATCGACGCCTGGGCGGTGTCCAGCGACAGCGGTTACACCTTCGCGGGTCCCTGGAAAGCGCGTCTGGGTTTGCGTGTCGATGCCGCGAGCGGTGATAAGGATGGCGATCACAAGGCTGGTACTTTCGATCCATTGTTTCCCAAGAACGCCTTCTACGGTCAGGCCAGCCTGACAACGTTGTCGAACATCATTCTGGTAGGCCCGACACTCAGGTTTTCTCCCTTCAACAGGTTCCGTTTCGAACCGGGCATATTTGCTGCGTGGCGAGAAAGCAACGATGACGGCGTCTATTTGCCAGGCATGACCACAGTCCCCGGAACAACCACCAGCAGCGGAAAACGCTTGGGCACCCTGTATCAGGCCAACGCCAATTGGACGCCGACCGCTAACGTTTCCGTTGACCTCGACTATTTGTTCTACGACATCGGTTCGGCGATCAAAAGCGCCGGCGGCAACAACTCGCAAATACTGGTGCTGCGCTCCACGTTTCGCTTTTAGGCATCAAGAACATCCGGCAGGAACGCTGCTCGGCAATTCATTAAATTTGACGTCGACAAAGACGTTGACTGCCGCACCAGATTGATATCGGTGAATCGTCGAGGCTTTCCGACAGTAAGGTGCTTTGGCCTCGATATTCACCTTGAATACAAGTGTTTTAATGGATCACCTTCAAACTCATCTGATACGGTTTTTTTCGATCATCTGAGCCTTTTTCGCCAACCAACACTCTATAAAGTGCACGCCCGATGCTCTTTCAAACAATAACAAGCAGCCAACCAATTTTGGCTCTTGAGCACACTGACGCGCTCAAGAATTTAGACCATCCCAGGATCAACAATAAAACCCTGTTTATCAGAAAGAAACGGGACAAATAACTATTCACTTGAGTTGGAGATGGCCGCTGTGCGAAAGCTTGGCTTGGGCTTCCTGGTAACTGGCGTTTTGGGGCAACTATCAGCACTCCTATGGACCTACATGTCTACAGGACCAATCTGTCAAAATAACGTCGACAATTCATACATCCAGAAAAAAGTGACAAAGTTCGAACAACTCATCGATGACACCGCTAATAAAGTTGTGACAGAGCTCAGTACAAAACATTCCGACGGGCTCACGCCCCTTGCGAAAAACGGATCGCACATACCCGATTCAACGGAGGCTGACGCCGTACAGTTTTTGGTCGAAAAGCCAGACGAAACTCCAGCACTTACGCTGCCTTCATTGCCCGCACAGGCACACAAATGGACGATTATTCTCAGCGGTCTGATCACTTTTACCGGCCTGCTCTTGGCCGTATTCGCCCGCAAAAAAACCATTGATCCGCAATGGCATGTCTTTCGCACCGTGCCAGGCTCGCTAATCACGCTGGAACGCCCGTGTTTGACGTGCGGCGGCTTCATTTTCCACACTGCAAAACCCGCTTCAGCCACGCCTTCATCCGGCTTGTGGGTGATCGAAATAGCGTTGAACACACCCAACCGTCATCGCGCCACAAAAGCCATTAAGCAGCTGGAGTTGCCGGTAGCGCGAAAAGAAAACAACTTTGTCGTCATCGGACCGTATAAACAGAAGCAGGACGCGGCTCGAGTCGTGAAAGAGTTGAGTGAAAGTCATGGCGTTAGAGGATGGATGATGGCGGGAAATTGACATAGCCCGATTTAGCACTGGGCCGACTTGGAACAAACGGCTACTTATTTATGACACAAGAGCGCATTCATGATCGCAAAAGAACTTAGGGCCGAACTCGCCCTGAAGAAATTCCTGGACACCAACTTATGGATCCAACTTGAACTCAGCGAGCTGAACTACAGCCTCGCTGAAAACTGCGGGCTTTCGCCAGAAGAATATCGCCTGAAATTTCTGCAAGAAGCATTTGAAGCAGAAGCAGATGCTCACGACTGCGATTGCTGGGACTTCATTCTGCAGTGGGTGGCTGACACTAAGGAAGAGCTTGAGTTGATGCGTGAAGAACGCATGAAAGAGATTTATGATTTTCTGGACGATTAGTAGACCCTACAACTTTCGTAGCCTATACAAGCCGCCAGTTTCAAGATGAAAGACTAACTTCATAGGCGGGAGGGTTGCCCAATACCCCCGCCCTCCTCTCGGTTCAAACCGCCGCATAGCAATCCACTACACGCCGATACTGGCTGGGAGAAGCTCCGATGTGTTGACGGAAAAACCGGGTGAAATGACCTTGCTCGGAGAACCCGAGGTTCTCCGACAACAGGCCCAACGTTCCACTGCGCTCACTCTCCAGCCAGGCAAAAGCCCGGCGCATACGCGCGTCGTTAAGCAGCAGGGTCGGCGTCATCCCGGTATCTTTCTTGAACAGCGCAAAGAAGTGCGCCCGCGACAGACCACAAGCCCGCGCGGCGTTGTCGATCGGGTTCGGATCATCGAGGTGCTCAAGCAACCAGGCGGTGCCACGGCGCACGCGCGCGTCCCGGAACTCACCTGAGTTCGGCGCACCCAGTAGCGACAAATGCCGCCAACTGGAAAAGTCCTCGATCAGTTCGATCAGGAAGTCGAACAGCATGAATTCCATGCGCTCTTTCGGCACGATCCCGCAGCCATGCGCTTCGGCGACCAGGATGTCGGCCAAGGTGCGATTACGACTCGACAGCTCGATACACGGCTGGGCAAAAAGTCCGGTCGACCGCTGAGCGCCAGCGACTGCTGGGCAGTGGCCAGCCAGGCGGGCTCGATATAGAGCGCCAGGATTACGGTGGCACCGGCACCCGGCTGCGGATCGTAGAAATGCGGCTCCCAGGCGTTGACCAGCACCGCCGTACGATCGCTGAGCGGAACCCGTCGACCGTTGACGTTGAAGTAAGTATCTTCGCCGGACACCTTGACCAGCACATGGCATTCGGAATGGGTGTGGGTGACCAGCGAACGATCCATATTCAGCAAGGCGACCCGGCCAAACCTGCCGTGGAAAACCCGTTGGGCAATCGACATCAGATTCCTCCGCTCGCTAGAAGCGATATTGTTTTCGGCCACAATGCAGGATTATCGCGGCGTCTATGTGTTTCTGGACCCCGGCGGTCACTCAATGGTTCAGCAACACGTGGCTGGCTACTATCGCGCGCGAAGGATTGAGGGTCTACCTCGACTTTCGCAGCCCCCACGCTCGTCGGAAAAACCGCCTTACAAGGCATGGCGTTCTTTCCCGTGATAAACGCGCAGGATATCGGCCACCACCGCCAGAGCGATTTCCGCCGGGGCCTTGCTGCCCAGATCGAGGCCGATGGGCATGTGCAAACGGGCAATCTGTTCATCCGTCAGCCCACCGATGCGTTTGAGCCGCTCGGCGCGTTTGGCCGAGGTTGCCTGAGACCCCATGGCGCCGATGTAAAACGCTGGTGTGTGCACCGCTTCCATCAGCGCCAGATCATCGATTCGCGGATCGTGAGTCAGCGCCACCACCGCGGTCGCCGCATGGCAACCACCGGCGGCGATGAACATCGAGGGCAGCACGCGTTGCATCTCCACGCCTTCGAGCTGGATATGCAGCATCTCTTCCCGGGGTCGCAGGCGATGACTTCGCAGCCGATGGCGCGGGCGAAACTGGCGCAGACTTCCGCGACCGGCGACAGCCCGGCCAGAATCAGTCGTAACGCCGGGCCAACACGGATGCGCACCCTTTCGTCGACGACTTGCACCCGCTCGCTGCCGTGTCCGGTGTCTGCGTCCAGGCGCAAGGCACCGTTGCTCAGCTCGAGGTGACGCAGCAGACGGCGCTGGCCCAGTAACGCCGCTTGCAGACTCTCCAGGTGCGCGGTCCATTCGAGACTGGCAGCACGGTGCTCGACCAGCACGATCAGCACGCCACCACAGGGCAATCGTAGACGGTGGCGTTGCTCGACGCTGTCGCCATAACTGACGATCTGCGCCGGTTCGCGTAACTCACCGCGTGTCAGGCTTTCGAGAAACTCCTCTTCGACGCAGCCACCCGACAGCGAGCCGACGTGTTCGCCGGAGCCATTGGTCACCAGCATCGCACCCGGCGCACGCGGCGCCGAGCCATAGGTGGAGAGCACCGTGCACAGCCACTGGGCCTGCCCGGCGCGAGCCCATTGCAGTGCCTGGTCGATCACCTGAACATCAAGATGACGCATGTTTTCTGTACCTCAAGCAAAGCGTGGTGCTGCATGCAGGGTTACGTTTACGGTAACCTTCGAGCAATCTTGTTCAATCGTTGATTCAACATGTCGCCACAACAATTTTTGCAACTTGGGCCGCTGCGCCTGGAATATCGCCATCTGCCTGCGGCTGACCCATCGCGACCGACGCTGGTGCTGCTGCACGAAGGCCTCGGCAGCGCCGACCAATGGAAAGACTTCCCCCTGCGCCTGGCCCAGGCCAGCGGTTGCGGTGTGGTCACTTACAGCCGTCAGGGTTATGGGCAATCGAGCCCGGTAACCCTGCCGCGTCCGCTGAACTACCTGAGCAGCGACGGCCCTCGTGAACTGCGGCAATTGCTCGATGCCTTGCAACTGCCGCAAGTGGTCTTGCTCGGTCACAGTGACGGTGCATCCATCGTCCTCGCCTATGCCGCCGCCAACGATCCGCGCGTGTTGGGCAGCATTGCTCTGGCGCCTCACGTGATTGTCGAGACCGAGAGCCTCGATGGCATTCGCCATACCACCGAGGTTTGGCATCAGGGCGAATTGCGCGAACGCCTGGCACGCCACCATGGGACGAATGTCGATGGTGCTTTTCACGGCTGGAGCGACAGCTGGTTGCACCCGGACTTTTCCTTGGACGATCTCGAAGCGCAGTTGGCTTATATCGAAAAGCCGCTGCTGGTCATTCAGGGTCGCGAAGACCACTACGCCACGTCCGAGCAACTGGTGGTCATCCAGCGACAGGTGTCTGGGCCGTGCCGTTGTGTGTTGCTGGATAACTGCCGGCACTTTCCCCAGACCGAAGCGACCGAGCGGACCTTGCAACTGATCTGCGAATTCCTGGAGCTCCTCCCCGCCTGAATGCACCGAACGTGACTCAATCATCGACCACCTCATCCAACGTTGCTACGCGCTCCGGCCGTTCGCGCCAGCGACGGACGACACCCAGTTCGATATCGAACATATCCAGCACCCTTCCTACAGTGTGATCGATCATGGCTTCCAGGCTGGTCGGCTTGGCATAGAACGCTGGCACTGGCGGCGCGATCACTGCACCGAGTTCGGCCAACTCGGTCATGCTGCGCAGGTGATTGCGGTGCAGTGGCGTCTCGCGAACCATCAGCACCAGGCGCCGGCGCTCCTTGAGCACCACGTCGGCGGCGCGGGTCAGCAGTGTTGAGGTCACGCCGCTGGCAATCTCCGACAAGCTGCGTATCGAACATGGCGCGATGATCATGCCCATGGTTTTGAACGAGCCGCTGGCAATTGCCGCGCCGATGTCCTGATTGACGTAGCTGACGTCAGCAAGGCTCTTGATCCGGGACCAGGACATCTCGGTTTCATGGGCCAAAGTAATCAGCGCCGACTTGCTGACCACCAGATGGGTTTCAATTGGCGTGTCACGCAACAGCTCCAGCAGACGCACGCCATAAACGGCGCCGGAGGCACCGGAAATTCCTACGATCAGACGCTGTGGTCGGGTATTACTGGGAGCGCTCATGGTCGCCTTCCTCTATCGGACCTTCTTTGTAGAAATGGATGGTGTCGAGCGCGGTGGTCATGGTTTTGCCGATCATCTCGATGAACAGCATTGCCGCCGGGGTCAGTGGTCGACGGGCGTCGTGCACACAGACCATGCGCCGGCTGATACCCGGCGCGGCCAGCGGATAGGCGCGCAATGCGCCTTCGTGCAATCCGCGATGCAGGACGGTTGCCGGCAGCACGCTGACCCAGTCGCTACGCCGCAGGAAGTCCTCGATGACCGCCAGATCGTCCACCTCCAACTGCGGGACGACTTCAATTCCTTGGGCGGCAAGGTGTTGGTCGATCACCCTGCGCAACCCGTGGCGACGCGAGGGCAGCACCAGTTTGAATCCCACCAAACTGGCCAACGGCAATGGCAATGGCAACGCACCGTTGAGGCGATTAGCTGCACCGGTGGCGACCAGTAACTCCTCATCGAAGATGTCGTGGCCGATCAGGTGCTCATGCTGAAAGCTTTGGTTGATGACCGCAAAATCCAGCACGCCGGTCAGGACCTTCGCGATCAGTTCCTGGCTGTAGCCCGAGGTGACGCACAGTTCGACCTGCGGATGATGCTCGACAAAATGCGCCAGGGTACTGGCCAATGCGTTGTTGACGGCAGACGCGATCAGCCCGGCGCTGATGCGTCCGCCAATCTGGCCGCTGCGATCGATCAGGGCCTGACGCGCCGCCAGCAGCTGGCCAAGGATCGGCATGAACAAGCGATAAGCCTGATCTCCGGCCTCGGTCGGCGCCATGCCCTTGGAGCTGCGCTCGAACAACGTCTGCCCGAGTTCTTCCTCAAGCCTGGCGATCTGCATCGACAACGCCGGTTGCACGATATTCAAGCGCTGTGCAGCCCGGGTGACGGAGCCCTCCTCGTAGAGGCAAGTAAAATACTTCAGATGACGCAGCTCCATAATCACCCTCGCGTTCGCGCTCAACTGAGCGTGCCGACGTTCTGATAAATGTGTTTGAGCTCGCTGAAATCCAGCAGCGCATCGACGCCATGCAAGCGCCCCAGACCGCTCTTGCGGTAGCCACCGGTTTCCGCCTCGGCGAACAATTTGTTGTGGTCATTGAGCCACACCGTGCCGTTGCGCAGTGCCCGAGCGACACGCCAGGCGCGAGCGCCCTGCTCGGTCCAGACACTCGCGGACAGGCCGAACTCGGTATGGTTGGCGCGCGCAATAGCCTCGGCTTCATCTTCGAAGGACTCCAATACCAGCAACGGGCCGAAGATTTCTTCCTGACAAAAGAACGCGCTGCTGTCGCGATGGGCGATCAGCGACGGCGCGAGAAATGCGCCTTTGCTCAGTTCACCCTGCGGGCGACCTCCGGCCAGCAGCACTTCGTCACAGCTGTCCAGCGCCTCGCCAATGCGCCGCTCAACGCTGTCCCGGGATTGCCAGTCGATCAGCGGCCCCATGTTCGTCGCTGAAGCGAGACCATTACCCAGGCGGATCTGCCCCAGTGCGGCGCTCAGCGCGGTTTTCATTTCGGCGAAACGGCTGGCATGCACCAGCACGCGCCGGGCGGCAGTGCATTGCTGGCCAGAGATAATGGTGGCCGCCGCTGCCAGTTTCGGCGCGATGGCGGCAATATCGGCATCTTCAAAGACCAGGCAGCAGGACTTCCCGCCCAGTTCCAGAGAGAGCTTTTTCATGGTCGCCGCTGAGTCGCGCATGATGCGCTGGCCGGTAGCGGTCGATCCGGTGAAGCTGAGCACATCCACCCGTGGCGAAGCCACCAGATGCGCTGCCCCGGCATGCCCGCTCTCGGCGAATAGATTGACCGCCCCAGCCGGCAGGCCTGGCAATGCGAACAGCGGTTCGAGCATCGCAGCGTTGAACAGCGCGGTTTGCGGCGCGGGTTTGATCACCACCGTGCAACCCGCCGCGATCGCCGGCGCCAGAGCACGCACCAGCAGCACCGCCGGCGCATTCCACGGAATGATCAGCCCGGCCACCCCGGCGGGTTCGCGCAGCATGCTGGAGAACTCACCGGGCGCCACTTCGAGCATGTGCCCCGGGTTGTGCCGGGCCAGGCCGGCGTAATAAAGAATCTCGGAAATCGCCCCGCCGATCTCCCCTCGGGACTGCGCCAATGCCTTGCCGTTCTCGCGGGTCAGCAACTGCGCGAGTTGTTCCTGACGCGCTGTCAGGCCGGCAGCCCACTCCAGCAATAGCTGCTGACGCAGGCGTGGATTCTGCGCCCATTGCGGGTCGTTGAAGGCTCGTGCGGCCGCTGCCACCGCTGCTTCAGCTTCGGCCTCGCCGCCGTCGGCAAAGCACCCGATCAGCTCTCCGTTTGCCGGGTCGAGACTGTCGGTCCAGCGATCCGCTGAGGTCCATTGTCCATCGATGAAGTGTCGGCTTTGCATGAATCCTCCTTCAATCAATGGGTCACCGAACCGCCGTCGACCACAAGGGTCTGGCCGCTCATGAAATCACTGTCGGTGCTGGACAGAAACAGCAGCGCGCCGATCAGATCCTGCGGCACCGCTTCGCGCTTGATGCAGCGGCTGGCGATGTTGTTGCGCACGATATCCCCCGCCCAGGCGGCATTGGCCTGAACGTTGGCGCTCATGGTCAGGCCGGGCGCCAGGCAGTTGCAGCGGATGCCGGCGTCGCCGACTTCTCGCGCTATCGAGCGTGTCAGGGCAATCACCGCGCCCTTCGACGCGACATAAGCCGCCATCATCGGCGCGCCTTTGAAAGCCGTCGCCGAGGCAATGTTGACGATCTTGCCGTAGCCCTGACGGCGCATCACCGGCATTACCGCCTTCGCACACTCGAAGGAGCCGCGCACATTGACCGCCATGATCCGGTCCCATTCCGTCGAGCTGGTCTGCTCGAAAGGTTTGAGTTCCAGGGTGGCGAACAACGCGGCGTTGTTGATCAGCACGTGCACACCGCTGAACTGCGCCACGGCTTCCTCGACCATGGCTTGCACCGCGGCACCGTCGGTCACGTCGCAAGCGATTGCCAGGGCCGTACCGCCCTTGTTGCGGATCGCAGCAGCGGTTTCGTCAGGCGCCTTCAAATCGCAAAGCACCACCTTCGCGCCCTCGGCCGCCAGGGCCTGGGCATAAGTGGCACCGATGCCTTGCGCGGCACCGGTAATGATCGCGACTTTTCCATTCAATCTGCTCATTGCGTGTTCCTTTACTTGAAGTTGCCTTGGGTTTCCGGAATCACCACGCTGCCGATCAGGTAGATCACCGACAGGCCGGCGGCGAACATCGCCAATACCATGGGGATCTGCGCTGGGCTGCTGCTGAACAGGGACACAAAGGTCGGCATGGTTCCGCCAAGGGCGAAACCGATGTTCCAGGACAACCCGGTGCCGCTGGCGCGCAGCTCGGTGGTGAAGCGCTCGTTGAGGAAGATCAGGATCGGCGCGATGATCGCCCCGCCCATGAAGGCGATGCCCACGCAATACAGCGCGGTTCGGCTCAGCGAGCCCGGTTCGGCGACACCGAGGAACAACATCGGCAGACCCACCAGGTTGATCACACCCAGCAGCATGAAGGTCTTCTTGCGACCGATCAGGTCACTCAAATAGCCGAAGGCCAACGCCCCGACAATCGTTGCCACCGAGCCGTACATGAGCAATTGCGATGTCTGCGTATGGGGCACGTTGGCCACCACGTTGAGCAATGTCGGCAGATAACCGCAGGCCAGGTAATACGTGGCACCGCCGCCGAACGTAATCAGCAGATTGACCAGCATCACGCCGCGGTACTCGCGACCAAACAGACGCTTGAGTGGCGACACGACCACTACCGCCGGCCCCTTGGTTTTGCGGGCTTGTTGCAGTTGCTGCCAGACCGGGGTTTCTTCCAGGTAACGGAACATCACCAGACCGAAAAAAGTGCTGAGCAGGCCGCAGAAGAACATGAAGCGCCAGCCCCATACGTCAAATTCCTCCCCGGGAAATATCTCCGACAACACCAGATAAGTGACTGACGCCAACAGCGCGCCCATGCCGGCACCGGCGCCACCGATCAACCCGGACATCAAGCCGCGATAGCGCGGCGAGATGGATTCGGTGCCGATGGTGTGAGTGGAGGCAACGATGCCGCCAACGAAAACGCCCTGAATCACCCGTAATACCAAAAACAGTATTGGGGCCAATACCCCGACCTGGTGAATGGTCGGCAACGCGCCAAACAGTGCCGTGGAAATACCGACGCCGACCATCGACACCATCAACGCACGCTTGCGGCCGTATTTGTCGGCATACGCGCCAAAGATCGCCGAGCCCAGCGGACGCACCAGCAAAGCCACGGCGAACGAGGCATACACCGCGGCCAGCGACAGTGTCGGGGTATCCGAGGGGAAGAACATGCGGCCGATGATCGGCGCCACGTAGAGCAGAATGAACAGGTCAAACAAATCCAGCGCCCAGCCGAATGTTGAGGCAAATGCCGCCAGCAAGGCCTTGCCCGGTGGAATCTGCGGTATATCGGTAGCGGCGCTGGTTGGCGGTGCAGTTGTTGTTGTTGTTGTTGTTGTGGTCATGGTTGCCTCACACAAGACGTGTCTTGAGCTGGTTGGAGCTATCGGGAACAGGCCGCTGAACACCAGCGGCCGCCGGGTTCAATCGTGCGTCTGGAGCACGCGTTGCCAGTCCTGCGACGCCGCGTGCGCCACCTTGTCGAGTTCGACTTCCTGTTGGCCCGGCACCTGGATTCGTTTGAAGCGCATGGTCGGTGCCGACAGCGGCACCGTGGCGTCGTAGCCCATCTTCGAGCCGACACCGTCACGGGTGGACGGGTCGAGTTTCGAGCCCTGGGATTCGTGGATCAGCACCAGGTCGCGGTCGGCCTGAAAACGGGTGGCAATCGCCCACTCGACTTCGGTGGGGTCATGAATGTCCACATCCAGATCCACCACGGTGACGTGCTTGATGTCGTAGTGACCGCCCAGTGCGCCGAGGATGACGTTCTTGCCCTCGCCTTCGGAGCGTTTGTCGATCTGCACATAAAGGTGATAACGACACACTCCGCCCCTGCTCAGGTGCACGTCACGCACACACGGAAAGCTGCGGCGCAAGTGCGCGAGCATGGTCGCTTCGCGCGGGATACCGCCGAGCAGCAAGTGCTCCAGGCCGCCGCCGACGATGGTGTGAAAAATCGGGTTGTGACGATGGGTTACGGCGTCGACTTCGATCACATGGCGTTCGGCGCGCTCGCCGTAGTACTGCGGAAACTCACCGAACGGCCCTTCCATCTCCCGCGCCTTGGCCAGCAACCGGCCCTCGATAACAATCTCGGCGTCGGCAGGTACGCGAATCTGATTGGTCACACAGCGCGTTACGGCCAGCGGGCGGCCATGCAGAGCGCCGGCGATTTCCAGTTCGTCGTGATCGATAGGCACGATGGCCTGGGACGCCAGCAAGGTCAGCGGATCAGCACCAATGACCACCGCCACGTCCAGATCCTCACCCAGCGCCTCGACTTCCTGAAAGAAGGCCAGCGCATGGCGTGGTAGCAGCAATGCGCCCAGGCGATTAGGGCTGCTCACCTGCAAGCGGTGAATCGAAACGTTCTGCACCCCGGTGCGTGGGTTGCGGGTAATCAGCAGGCCAGCGGTGATGTAAGGGCCGCTGTCGTGCTCGTTGTGGGTGGGAATTGGCAACAGTTTGTTCAGGTCGATCTCGCGATGCACCACTTGCTGACAAGCTGCATCGCTGACTTCGCGCCACGGCAGCGGATTGAGGCTGGCCGTTTCGAAACGCGCCAACACTTCAGCGGACTCCACGCCCATGGCCTCGGCCATCCACTGCCGGTCGGACAGCAGGCCGGAAACCACCGCAATCGAGTGGCCGCCAGGCTGGGGAAACAGTGAAGCGCTCTTGCCGTCCAGACGATTAGCAATCGCTGCAACGCCAAAACGCAGGTCCACGCCGGGACGGATCATCGCCAAACGCTGCTGACGCTGCATATGGTCGAGCCAGCCACGCAGGCTGGCGCCTGCTGGCAAGTCCCCGGCCATGTCGGCTTCGGGGTGGAAAGGGTCACAGGCTGCATGGCCTTACCTCGTCATTATTGTTTTGGTGGCATGCCCGGTCACCCGACGGCATGCCCGTTTAATTCGTTGGGGTTCAGCTTCCGGTTGCGCTCGCACTGATGGGTTTGGTGCTGTCGGCGTGTTCGGGTTTTCCGCCCCGCAGCAAATGGCTCAAGGTCATGATCACCAGCGGTGTGGCCAGCGCGATGTAGGCATTGTCGATGCCGTAGGGATTGCCCATCAGGAACCAGCCGATGGTGATGATCAGTGACGCGATGATGCTGATGAACGCACCCTGCCGCGTGCCGAATGTCGGCGCGTAAAACACCATCAGCACCAGTACCGCGAGTGAGGCACGCAAGGCCTTGGCGAGGAAGGTCACCACCAGAACGTCGGAGGCGTACAGCGCCAGCGTGATGGGCAGCAGGCCGGCGATGATGGTCGCGGCCCGGGCAAAATTGAGGTTCTTGCGATCATCACGTTGTGGGTTGAAGAACGGCTGATAGAAGTCCTTGAGCAACAACGTGGCGATGCCCATGGTTAGCGCGGCCATGGTGCCGAACAGCGCCCCGGCCAGTCCTGCGACGACGATCCCGGCCATCCATTCGTGCATGTGCCCGAGGATTTGCGGAAAGGCCTGCAACGAGGGAATCTGCGGAAACAGCACCGCGCTGCACATCCCCACCATCGCAGCGATCAAGCCGTAGGGAATCAACATTAATGCGCAGTAGAAACTCGCGTGTTGGGCCTTGCGCCCGTCGCTGACGGTATTCACCGCCTGCACCACGTACTGGGTGGCGAACGTCGCGCCGATACCGGCCACCAGCCAGGCGAAGATCTTCGGCCAACCGACGTTGCCGACTTCGAACATCGGCGCTGGCAGTCGCGCCACCAACTCGCCCATGCCACCAACCTTGCTCAAGGCAAAACCCAGGGCGAGGATGATCCCGGCGTACATCATTATCGCGTGCAAGACGTTGGTATAAATCACCGAACGCATGCCACCGATGCCGACGTACAGCACCGAAACAATACCGACGATGATGATCGCCGAAGTCCGCTCGATGCCCAGCAAGGTCGCGAGCACTGCTCCGCCGCTGGCATAGATCGAGACCGCAACGATCGACAGCGCGCATATCATGATCACTGACGTGGCGAAGCGTACCGGCTCGCCGTATGTACGGGCCAGCGCACCGGAAATGGTGTTCTCGCCGAGGTCCTTGTACTTCTTCGCCAACAGCACGGAGAAGATCACGAAACCGACGCCCAGGGCGGCGATGTTCCAGGCAGCGGAAATGCCATAAGTGTAACCCGCCTGAGCCGTACCAATGCTCGCGGTAGTGCCAATGAACTCGGACATCATCAGAAAACCGATCAGCACCGCCGGGAAGTCCTTGCCTCCGGTGGTGAAGTTTTTCGCGCTTTGTGTAGAGCGTCGAACCCAAAAACTGATCAACGCCAAGACCACCATGTAGGCGGCCACGATGGTTAATACCAGCCAGCTAGAAGCCATAAGTGGAACTCCGATTTTTATATTTATTGGACGGATTTCGGTGCAGCCGATCTCAGCCTAAGAGCCCCGCAGCGGGTTTTCTATTAACGAATATTGATGCGCCCTATCAGTTTCAGTGAAGGGGCGGCAGGCCCTGCTCCGTAGGGGCGCACGCCGTTTCCGACATGCTCCCGGGCCTGCTCGCCGGTACGCATTTACTCGCCGGTGAACACTGCCGGACGCTTGCTGTGAAACGCTTCGACGCCTTCCTTGAAGTCCTTGGAGCTGCGCAGTCGGCTGTAGCAGTGACCTTCCATTTCGATCGCGACGGTCAGCGGTGCATCTTCGTTGTCGTTGATCAGTTTTTTCGCCGTGCGCTGAGCCAGCGGCGAGAAGCGCCGCAGCTCATCTGCCAGCGCATCGACGGTGCTTTCGAGTTCGGCATCCGGCACGACCTCGGTTGCGATACCCCAGGCATAGGCCTGGTCGCCCGTGATGCGTTTGGCGCGCATCACCATGTGCTTGGTGCGGGTGATGCCGATGATTTTCTGCAGGCGTGCAGAGCCACCCGAGCCGGGGATCTGACCCAGGTTCTGCTCAGGCAAGGCGTAGCGCGTGGTTTGCGAAGCAACGCGGAAATCGCAGGCCAGGGACAGTTCGAAACCGACGCCGAAGGTGTAACCACGGTTGGCAACGATCACCGGTTTTCGCAACGCGCCGGTGCCGCAACGTTCCAGGCCAGCTTCGAAACGTGCTCCGGCGAAGCTTCGAGGAAGCCCTTGATGTCGCCGCCGCTGGAGAAGTGTTCACCCACCGAGCGCAGCACGATGACGCGCACGTCTTTGTGTGCATCGAGGGCTTCGAAGACCAGGCGCAGTTGATCGCGCTGGCCCATGGAAATGACGTTCAACGGCGCCCGGTTGAGGATGATGTCGGCGCGCTCGCGGAACACATCGACTTCAACCTGGAAGCCATCGAACTGAGTGTCGAGAAATTGCTGGATTGCTTGTTGTTGCATGGGAGTGTCCTCTGGATGATTAGCTGATGGCCTTCAAGGCCTGTTCCTGAAATTGGGCCAGCAGCACGCGTCGCAGCACCTTGCCAACTGGAGATTTGGGAATCTGATCGATGAACTGGTAACGCCGTGGCCGCTTGAATTTGGCCAGACCCGAAGCGATGCAATGGGCATCGAGGTCGCATTCCGAGACCTCGGCGCGCAGCTTGATAAACGCAGCAATGATCTTGCCCCACTGCTCGTCCGGCAGGCCGACCACCACCACTTCTTCTACTGCTGGGTGCAGGGAGAGCATGTTTTCGATTTCCGCCGGGCTGACGTTTTCGCCGCCGGTGATGATCAAGTCATCGACACGCCCCGTGACGAACAGATCGCCCTCCAGATCGAAGTAGCCGATGTCACCGGTGAAATACCATCCGTCACGCAACGCCCTGGCGGTCGCTTCGGGGCGGTTCAGGTAGCCTTCGAACGCCTCGTCACTCGCCAGGTCGGCGATGATCTGGCCCTCCTCCAATGGGTTGGCCTGCACGTCCACCGTTTCAGCATCGATCGGCACCACGCGCACTCGCTGGTTCATTGCACTGCGCCCTGACGAGCCGGGTTTACGGCTGGCCTGCTGGTCGATGGTGAAGGTGTAGATCTCCGAACTGCCGTAATGATTGACGAACAATTGCGGCTGGAACGCCTGCTCGACGCGACGCATCAAGCCATCGCTCATCGGTGCGCCGGCAAAGCCAATTTTCTCCACACTGGCTACTCGCTCGCGGGCAAAGGCCGGGTGTTCGATGAGCATGTGGTAGAGCGTCGGCACCAGGTATAGGTTGGTGACCTTTTCCCGTTCGATGGCTTGCAGCGTGGCTTCCACGTCGAACTTCGGCACACAGACGAAATGTCCGTCGATCAGCGCCATGGACAGCAACGAACGCACGCCCATGGTGTGGTAAAGCGGCATGACACCCAGCGTGCACTCGCTCTGGCGGTAGAGGTTTTGCGCTACGTGGGCCACCGCCGCGGCGCGTTCGGAACGGTGCCGACGGGGCACCCCTTGGGCTTGCTGGTGGTGCCGGAGGTGTACAGCAGCAGTGAAAAGTCTTCGGCGTCGGCCTGCAAAATGATTCCGGACGGGGTCTGCGAACACAGTTCCTCGAAACTCAGGTCGGTGTCGGCGGCACGGATACCGGCGGCGATCCGTGGCAGCCTTGTGGCGGCGCTGCAACCGGCCACCGCGGCCACCGTCGAGTCGTCGTAAGCCAGTGCACGGATTTGTGCATCTTCGATGCAGTAGCCCAGCTCATCGGCAGTCGAGCGCCAGTTCAACGGGGTCATGACGATGCCCGCAAACTGACAGGCCCAATGCAGAGTCGCCATCTGCCAGCGGTTCTGCATCGCTACCAGCAGTCGGTCACCCCGCTGCAGCCCGAGGCGTTGCAAGCCCCGAGCTGCGCTCTGGATATCGACGAACCAGTCTTCATAGGTTTTCTTCAACGCACCGTCACTGACCGCCACGGCGTGTGGTCGGCGTTCAACGGCAGCGAGGAAGCTGCGTCCGAGATCGAACATTATTGTTATTCCCCTTTGTTCGTTTGGCGCTGGGCAGCTACTTCGAGCACGGCCTGGACGATGCCGGTGTAGCCCGTGCAGCGACATAAATGCCCCGAAAGCATGTCGCGTACCTGGGTCTCGTCCGGGTTGGGTACCCGTTCGAGGAAATCCACGCAGGACATGAGAATGCCCGCAGTGCAAAAGCCGCACTGCAAGGCGTGATGACGGCGAAAGGCTTGTTGCAGGTCGCTCAGTGTGTCGTCGTCGGCCAGGGACTCGACGGTCTCGATACGCCGCTCGTGCCCCTGTACCGCGAGCATCAGGCAGGAACGCATGGCGACCCCGTCCACCAGCACCGTGCAGGCACCGCAGACTCCGTGTTCGCATCCGACATGGACACCGGTGGCACCGAGGTCGTGGCGCAGGAAGTCGCAGAGTTGGGTCCGCGGTTCGGCCAGCGCTTCGCGGGTGCGGCCATTGAGTTCCAGGCGAATCGCAAAGGTTTGTTCGGCAGTTACACGCATGTTCAGACTCCTTCGATCAGCTGATGACCCAGCTCGCGAATTAGTTGGCGGCGATAGGCAGCGCTGGCGTGCACGTCGTCTTGTGCATCGAGCGACCAGGCGGTTTGATTGAGCGCGTCTGGTAACGCCGCACCACGAGGCAGGCTGCGACGTTGCGGACGGTCGGCGACCCCGCCGATGCCGAGTTCGACCTGGTCCGTGCCGATGGCTGCGGCCAGGGATACAATTGCAAAGTCGCCGTGACGCATGGCGATTTCGCGGAAGCGATAGGTGATGCCTTCGCGCTTGAGCGGAAAACGCACCTCGACGACCAGTTCATCCGCACGCTTTTCAGTGGTGAGAATGCCTTGAAAGAAGTCCGCAGCCTTGACGATGCGCTTGCCTTTTTTCGACTCGAGAACGATCTCGCCGCCCAGCGTCACCAGGCACAGCGGCAACTCGGCGCTGGGGTCGGCGTGAGCCACCGAACCGCAGACTGTGCCGCGATTACGCGTCTGGAAGTGGCCGATCCAGGGCATCGCCAGTGCCAATAAAGGCACCTCGTCCATCAGGGTCGAACGCGCCAGCAACTGCGCCTGTCGCACCCCGGCACCTACAGCCAGGCAATCCTTGCGCAGTTCGATATAGGCCAGGTCAGCCACATGATTGATATCGATCAGCAACTTGGGTTGAGCCAGGCGCATGTTCAGCACCGCCATCAGCGATTGGCCACCGGCGATGATGCGAGCCTCTTGGCCGTACTCGGCGAGCAACTCAACCACCTGACGACGGGTGTCAGCCCGAACGTAATCGAAAGCAGCCGGTTTCATTGCGCACCTCCCTTGCCAAACAGCGCGCCAAGCGAGGCCCGCAGTCGCGCCCACCAGCCGGTGGAGATGGCTTGGCCGCTGACCCGTTGCGACAGGCGAGTAAAAATTTGTCCGATGATCACTTTCGAGGCCCCTTGCAACATTCGGCCGCCGACCGCGGCGACTTTGCCGCTGACCGCCACCTGGTATTGGTATTCCAGGCGTGTGTGGCCATTTTCCAGTTCGACGAAACGCACCTTGGCCTGGCCTTGGGCCGAGCCCATCGAGCTGCTG
The DNA here is from genome assembly GCF_016651255.1 of Pseudomonas sp. TH10. Classification (GTDB taxonomy): domain Bacteria; phylum Pseudomonadota; class Gammaproteobacteria; order Pseudomonadales; family Pseudomonadaceae; genus Aquipseudomonas. Next base: position 27,596 of record NZ_JAEKEG010000064.1, on the reverse strand, counting down.
CCGGAACCGGACAGACGCAATGAATGCGGAGGGTCGAGATCACTCAGGGCAACCTTGGCCTCGAAGCGCGCACGGATCATGCCGACGCCGACGGTGACGTCTGCGCGGTAACGGTTTTCGCCTTCAAGCACGAGGTCGTGACAACCGGGAATGATCGCCGCCAGCGTCTGTGGGTCGAGCAAGGTATCGAAGACCTGCTGCGGCGGAGCAGGAATCACCACCGAGTCGTTGGCCCGCAATGCCGGTCCACCGGCAGGTGCTGCGTCCAGGTTTTCATCGGGCTCCATACCGGCGGGCCGTGGTGGTTCGTCGATCCCGATGAGCGTGCGTACTTTCGATGGCGTTAGTGGCAGACGAATGTCCGAGCGACCGAGGGCGTCGGCCACCGCGTTGGCGATGCACACCGGCGTGCTCATATTGTTGCCCTCGCCCACACCTTTGGCGCCCAGTGGGGTGAATGGCGATGGCGTTTCCATGTGCAGGATCACCGGTTCGATCACTTCCGGCGCGGTCGGCACCAGATAATCGGCGAAGGTCCCGGAGAGGAAGCTGCCGTCCTCGCCATAGGCTAACTCTTCCATCAGCGCCGCGCCGAGGCCTTGGGTGAAGCCACCACGAATCTGGCCATCGACCAGTGCCGGGTTGAGCAGGCGGCCAGCGTCATGGCAGGTGACGTAGCGATCGATGTGGATCTCGCCGGTCATGCGGTCGATTTCCAGACCACAGATGTCGAAGACAAAGCCGTAGCACAGCGAGCTATTGACCTGATCCTGGTCGTCCGGTGCCACCAATTGCGGCGGGCTCCAGAAGGCGGTTTCGCGCAGACCGCCGCTTTCACCTTCCGGCAGCAGGCCCGGCGACCAGTGGGTCGCACCGGCAATCCGATGGAATGGCGCCACCGCCCCGCCATTGACCACAAAAATCTTGCCGCCCGCGAAACGAATATCCTCGGGACTGGCCTGCAATTGCTCGGCGGCAATCGCGGCGAGGCGATCACGGATCTTCAGCGCTGCCTTGTAGACGGCACCAGCCACAGCACCGGCGAAGCGGCTGGAATAGTTGCCCGAGGCAATCGACCAAGCGTCCTTCTGGGTATCCAGTTCGACGTTGACCACGATGGACTCCAGCGCAACCCCGAGCACTTCGGCGACGACCTGAGCGACCGTGGTTTGATGGCCCTGCCCTTGCGGTGCAGAGGACACGTGCACACTGACGTCACCCAACGGGCCGACGTTGATGGTTGCGGTTGCGACAGCGCCGTTTTTCGGACCAGCCTTGCGCCGCTCTTCGGGCGTCATCGCGGTGGTGATGTAACCCATGTTGGAAATCGATGGTTCGATGACTGCGGCATAACCGATGCCATAGATTCGGCCTTCGGCACGCGCCTGATCACGACGTTTGAGCAACTCGTCGAGACCACCATCAGCCGCCGCCAAGGCAATACCTGCCTGGTAATTGCCGGAATCGAGCAATGCACCGGCGGCCGCGCGATAAGGGAAGGCATCGGCCGGCACCAGGTTGCGGCGGATCACGTCCAACGGATCAAGCTTCAACTGCACGGCGATGTGTTGCAGCAGCCGCTCAAGGGCGAAATACACCTGCGGGCCACCGAAACCACGGTTCAGGCCGGAAGGGGTTTTGTTGGTCAGCACCACGCGGTTGCGCACTTGCAAATTGCGGATCGCGTAGGCACCCGTCAGGTTGCCGTGCATGCGGTAAAAAGTCGCCGGTTCGGGCGCTCTCAGGTAGGCACCACAATCGTCGATCTGGTCATAACGCAAAGCGGTGATGCGGCCGTCGGATTCTACCGCCGCTTCGATTTCGGTCACCCGATTGGTCGCCGAAGAAGCGCCCTGCAAATGTTCCAGACGGTCCTCGACCCACTTCACCGGTGCGCCGACCTTGCGTGACGCCAGGCCCATCATCACCACGTAAGGGAAACCCCCTGCTTGATGCCAAAACTGCCGCCGGAATCTTTCGGGGTGCGCAAACGCAAGCGGTTGCCGGGCACATTCAGTGCACGGGCCATGACCGTGTGCAACGCGTAGGGGCCCTGGAAATTGGCCAGCACGTCATAAATGCCGGTGGCGCGCTCGTACTGAGCCAGCACCACATAGCATTCAATGGGTGTGCAGGAACTGCGCGGAAACTTCACTTTGAGCGAAACCTTGTGCGGCGCCTGCTCGAACGCCTGCTCCGGCTCGCCATAACGAAAGCGCCGTTCGTTGACCACATTGCTGCCGACTGCTTCGTGCAAGATCGGCGCTTGTTCGGCGGTGGCCAGTTCGGGATCGATGATCGGGGGTAGCGGCTCGTATTCAACGCGCACACCTTCGATGGCGTCCTCGGCCAGATAGCGGCTCTCAGCGATCACCACGGCCACCGGCTCTCCGACGTAGCGCACCTTGTCGACAGCGACGCACCAGTGCTCCATCGGCTGACGTACACCCACCGGAAACGGCAGCGCCCAGCGTTTGACGTCTTCACCGACCAGCACGCCGTGTACGCCTTTCATCAGCAGCGCACTGGAAAAGTCCACCGAGGTGATCCGCGCATGAGCGTGGGGTGAGCGGATGATCGCCGCATGTAGCGTACCCGGAGGGATCGCTGCGTCATCGGCATAGCAGCCGAGGCCGCGCAACAATGCGGCGTCCTCGACACGGGTCTGACGGGCACCGATGTGGCCGGTCTGGCTTTCGGTAGCAGGTTGGAAACTAGTCATTTTTTCGCGGCTCTTGTTGTTATGCAGCGCGATAGCGTTAGAGCCGAGTGTGCGAGAAAGGCGCAGGGAGCGCCTTGCCTGGGGAGAGGGAGTTCTGCGTTGGGGTCTGAAAATTTGCCTTAGCGTCTGATTTTAAGGGCTGGGACTGGGCAGAATTTCCGGTCAGGGATGGGACGCGGGATGGCTCAGGAAAGCTTCGATTTCTGCATAGGGCATCGGTTTTGCAAAGTAATACCCCTGAAAAATATCGCAGCGACTGCCCTTCAGGAAATCCACCTGAGACGCAGTTTCCACGCCTTCGGCGACCACCGTCAGGCTGAGGTGATGGGCCATGGAAATAATGCCTTGGGTGATCGCTGCATCGTGATGGTCAGTGGCGATTTCCTGGATGAACGAGCGGTCAATCTTGATCTTGTCGATGGGCAAACGCTTGAGGTAGCTGAGGCTCGAAAAACCAGTGCCGAAATCATCAAGAGCAATGCGTACCCCCAACGCCTTGAGCCTGTGCAACGTGTCGATCGCCTGTTCAGCGTTATGCAACAGAAGCGACTCGGTGATCTCCAGCTCCAGTTGCTCACCACAGAGTCCGTGTTTCTCCAGGGTGGCTTGTACATACTGGACGAAATGGCCGCGCTGAAAATGCATCGGCGAAATATTCACCGCCATCGAAATGCCGGTGATGCCCTGCTCGCCTAGCTGGCGCAAGTGCGCGCAGGCCGTATCGAGTACCCAAAGGCTCAGCGGAATGATCTGACCACTGTCCTCTGCCACCGGCACAAACACCGCTGGTGAGATAAATCCTTTTTCCGGATGCTCCCAGCGCAGCAATGCTTCGATCCCGACCACCCGGCACGTGCGCGCTTCTATCTGCGGTTGATAATGCAGCTTGAACGACTGGGTTTCGATAGCCTTTTGCAGGTCATTGCGCAGACTCGCGTGCTCGCAAACGCGCTGATTAAGATCGCTTGTGTACCACTGAAAGTTGTTGCGCCCTTGCTGCTTGGCTTTGTACATGGCCATGTCAGCCTGCTGGATCAGCTGCATCGGCTGCTCGATGTGACCATCGCTCAGGGTGATGCCGACACTTGCACTCACGTGCAGGTCAATGCCCTGGATGCAGTAGGGTCTGGCAATGCTGGCCATCAATCGCTCGGCTACTGGTACAACGTCCTCACCACGAATCAGGTCCGGCAGCAGAACGATAAATTCGTCACCGCCCATGCGCACGATGGTGTCACCGGGACGAACCTGCTGAGTCATACGCTGTGCCACCTCAATCAGCACCTGATCACCGAAGTAGTGCCCGATCGAATCGTTGATGGATTTGAATCCATCCAGATCAATGCACATCACTGCCAGACGACGCTTACGCCGACGACTGATGTGACAATCCAGAATAAGCCGATCTTCAAGAGAGACACGGTTAAGCAAACCAGTCAGCCGATCATGGCAGGCGTTGAAGCTCAACTGGCGCTCGTAGTGCTTCTGCTCGCTGATGTCCCTGGCAACTCCGAATACCCCGACGATCTCGCCATTGACCATGATCGGCAGGTTGGAAATGTCCATGGTCAACAGCTTGTCGCTCACGTCGCGAACCCGTGCCTCGAAGCGCTGGGGCTCTCCGGTGCTGGCTGCAGAGAAATGCCGACTGACTCGTTGCAGGTCTTCTTCGACCACCAGATTGGCAAAGTGATGACCGATGAAGTCGGTTGCGGTGTGCGGCTTGAGCTTCAGGCCCGCTGGATTCACGCTCTGGATGTTGCCGGCCAGATCGAGGGCGAACACCGGGTTGGGGTTATAGGTGAACAAAGAACGAAAACGTTGCTCGCTTTCCTCCAGACGTTGGCCGTCACGTTCATGGCGGATCGCAATGGCTGCCAGTTGGGCCGCGCAGGCCAGTCGTTGAATCTGCGCCTCGTCCGGCGCATGGGCGCGATTCTGGTACAGGGCAAATGTACCCAACACGCTTCCTTGATGGGAGAGCAAAGGCACCGACCAGCAGGAACGCAGGTTATGCCCCAGCGCCAGGCCGCGAAAACGCTCCCAGCTTGGGTCCCGGGCGATGTCTTCGGTGACCACCAGCTCGCGACGGAACGCTGCGGTGCCGCAGGTTCCTTCCTGTGGACCAATGGCCATTCCATGAATCGCCTGGCTGTATTCAGCTGGTAGACTAGGCGCCGCACCGTTCAGCAGGTGCTTGCCCTCGGCATCGGTGAGCAGTATCGAACAAAGCGTGTAAGGATCTTGTGCGTCGAGCATCAAACAGATGGCGGCAAGAATGTCGTCCAGTTGATGATTGGTCGCGATCATGCCGAGAATGTCACGCTGCGACTCGGGGAGAGCCACGCTGTGAAATCTCGTGCGGCGGGTATTCATGGTGGTTCCTGAGGACTGCCGAGACCATCCGATCTTCAAAGAGTCTGGAAAAGTGGGCGGCCGGGCACAATCCACTCGCACTCCGGTCGCGCACTTTATAAAGCACCGACCTAGCCACAAAAAAGGCTCAGATCCACCATAAGAAACCGTATCAGATTGCTCCCATTCGGCTGGCTTCGCTGTCCTCAAGTCGCGGCAAAATTTCTCGGCCAACTTCTTCCACCACCTGAGTGGCATCGCGTTCGCCGTACTTGAAATTCAAAACCGCATGGTTGACACCGGCCGCACTCAGGCCTTCGAGAGACTGCAGGATCACATTGCACCCGGCGCGCAATATCAAGTGAATCGGGCTCGGTGGATGGTCGGGATGTTCGGCCATTTCGATGTAAAGCGACTGCACAAAAGGCTTGAACACACCCGGTGCATAAGCTGTTGCCGCTGCCTGCCAGCGTGAGACCATTTCCGCCTGCAATTGAAGACCGCGTGGGTAAGTAATCCAGCCATCGGAATTACGCGCAATCCCCATCGGCTGACCGCTGTCCCGGTCACCAGCGTCGGCAGGTGACTGGCGGGCATGGGTATCTCACACCGAACATTTCGCCGTAAGGGGATTGCAGGAACTCCACGGCCCGGTCCCCCAACTCCACGACCAACACCAGGCGGCCACCGGACAGGCAATACACTGAGGCCGAAGCCTTGGCGGTGGGCAGCGGGTGGCGCAAGGTGAGTATGGAAGGGCCGCGTGGAATCTACTCTGCTGGTATTGATCCACTTACGGCATTAGGTATTGAGGCCTGGTTGGCTGACGAGTGCAGGCGTGACGTAAAACTGCAGATCCAAGCCGAACGATAGCGACTTTGCGCCCCTAAGCCTGCTCGCCAACGTCAGCTGCACACAAAACCTGCTCAATTAATGACCAGCACATTGCAAGCCCTGTATTCCGCAGTGCCTGGGTCATTATCCACAGATATACCCACGCTCTTTGTGGATAGCTTTGACGCCTATACGCGCACTCCTAAGAAAAGCAGAGGCACTCTGCGGCCTGCGCAGCTCCCAATGGCTATTCGATCCTGGTATCTCCAAGAAGAACTACCGCTACGCGGGAAGGCTCCGTCGGCCTGACGAGTACAAACCGATGGGCACCCTGTCGATGGCTTGTAAGAGAAGAGCACCTTAGATACTGAAAGCACCAAGAAAGGGCGACAACGTCGTCCTAAAAAACGTGCTAGAGAGCGCCAAAGCTGGCTTCAGCTCAACACGGAAGCAGTGAGGATTCCACCGAAAGCCAGACGATTTGTGGGAGTAAAACCGATAGAAAATAAAAAGGGGTCGCGAGATAAAATCTCGCAACCCCTTGAATAATATGGTCGGGACGGAGTGATTCGAACACTCGACCCCTAGCACCCCATCTCCTTTTTCATACTTCTTGAAAGATTTCAAAATTTTACTCTGGATTTTTCTAAGCTAGTATTTACTTGAGCTCCAGCGGAGTTCTGCTCTACGAGAGTCCAGTAACGTCCATCAAGAGCCGACGTTTTTGTGGGGGTAAAAGTAGGGGAGTCCATTTCATGGCCAAAATCACCATCAAAGAACTCGAGTCACTGACCGTCAATGATGCCGGTAGCACCGTCCGGGAGGATGGCAATCTCGCCGGTCGAATCTCAGTCCGCGATCATGTGATCATGTGATCATGTGATCATGTGATCATGAACTATGGCGTGAACTCTGGAATGATCTTCCCCAACCCACTCAGTGGCATTCGAGCCGTTTTCAAGAAACCGAAAAAACAGAAACATGGCAGCCCTTCGCCACGAAGAGCTGCCAGAGCCAATGTCGCAATCGCCAACGCCTGCATCAAAAGCACAACACGCTGCTTAATCGAATGGCAGCTTGACGCTCTATGATGACCTGCGGGAGCGGCCACGTTCAGCAAGCGGCTACAATCAGTGTCAGCTATCAGGAAAAACACACTAGGCTCAAAGAGGAAATACTAACTTAAACCAATATGCGTTTCCTTGCGCCCGGTTACGCACTTCGGTCTCCTGTTGCCACTTAGCTGTGACAAACCAACCATCTGAAGAGCTGTACTTTATAGATGGGCCAACTGAAAAAGCGCGTCCCTTATTGTCTTCGACGCGATCTCCATCCTGCTTGTCATCGGTAGTCTGGCGATATGCGTAACCACCTATGCCTAATACCCAGCCATCGGCGACGCCCCAACCAACGGAGTAGTCAACGTGAAATTCCTGACCAGACCTATAGTCGGTATCCGGATTCTTCATATTAAAGTCGTACATGATCTTGGCGTCAGCATTTAGTCCCTGGGGATCGACATAGGTGAGGGCCAGCACCGGCTCAATCATCCAATGGTTGCGCCCAAGGTTAGAAATGTCGTTGCGATCATAGCTACCCGTCGGTGCCGTAATATCCAAGCCGTATATGACGTGGAAGTTCTGGCTGTAATGGTAGCCCAGCCCGGCGCCGAAGGTCATATCACCTAACCCCTGCTTGCGTTGGCTAATCCCATTGACCCTAGCCTTTATCTCGGCCAACGGAGCCATCACATGCAATGCCGAAGTACCACCGAGGATAGTAGTGTCGCTCACCCAAATTAAGCGCGGCACAACAGCATCGACTTGGACACGGAAATCAACAGGTAATTTACGACCATCATTACCCCGGAGGTTATTAGCCTCGTAGTGCTCCGCGTAGATTTGGCTATACAAACCCGGCGGAGGCAGGAAACCCGATAAATAGTTGTCCGCCCCCATTGGATAGGCGGAGGCCCCTCCTTCTGTGGCAGAGCCAGGGATTGAGAAAAGAGTCGCTCCCGCCAGAGCCATGGAGACTGAAAACGAGCGAAACAGTATAGTTTTGTTATTATTTTTCATAATTCACCTAGTTGTTCACGTAAAGGCTTAGCCACTGAATACAATCGGTGACGCAAAGATCGTGGGTGGGAAACTTCCGTCTTACAGCCAATACGGATGAATAACCGCCCCCACAATTCCTCTGCTGAGTCCCCATGCAGATTTCTAGAGCCGACACCGTGATGCCTATCTGGGGGAGTCTGGCAAAACGCGGGCGCAGGCCCCCGGACCGATAGTGAAAAGCGGTCCATGTATTGTTCAGAAGAAGGCCGCTAGGCGGACGATCTTGCGGGCTATCCCCTAGGCGCCAATCCAGCCGGCCAACGACCTGCCAAGCCCTATGGCACGTTTAGGTTTCCACTAGCGGCCAGGACGATCTTGTCCGGACGGACCGCGACAACATCGACCCCATGCTGGTCGAGCCAGACAATTAGCGCGCCATCGATATCGATCAAGTCGCTATCAGCCTGGGCGTGTTGATCGACCGAGCGCAAGGCGACAAAGCGCGCCCCTAGCTCTTCCCATGCGGCCCTCTGCGCAGAACTGAGTTTGCTAGAGGGGTCGACGTTGGCGCCAAGCAATACGATGCCTTCGCCGATAAAATCGTCGAGCAGGCCGAGTTCGCCCCTGCAGGTGGCAGCGCGCGGCTGTGGCAGAAGCTTGCCGACCACTTCCTTGCTACCCTCGCCCTTCTGCAGCCAGCCCTGGTGATAGTGCGGCGGACGCAGCAAAGCCGGCAGCTCGCCAGAGGCGCGTTCCGCTTCCAGCATCGCGACTATCTGTTCGTCGGGCAGTTCGCGCTTGATGATCATGCCCAAGCCGACCGAAGTCTGCGTATACCGATCCACGTCTGGCGCGCGTTCAATCTCGTATGTGTCGAGGATGGACTCTGGCAGGCGTCCTCCTAGCACTTCGGCCAATTTCAAGCAGATGTTCTGAGTATCGCGGATGCAGGACTGCATACCCGACCCGGCCCATGGTGGCATCAGGTGCGCAGCGTCGCCGCAGAGAAAAGCTCGCCCTTCACGCCAGCGCTCGGCAAAGCGCACATGGTGGTTGTAGAAGGCCTGCTGGTGGATGCTTACTTCGTTTTCGGTCACGCCAAGCGAGTTGAGCAAACGCCACAACTGTTCGTGGGTTTGGAAATCTGCGTCCGTCTCATCGGGATTGAGCGGAAACTCCCAGCGATGGTTGCCCATCGACAGTGCGATATCGACTACAGGGCGTTTCTTGTCCGACCAGAACGTAAGCATGTGTCGGTTCGGCCACCAACGTTTGACTCGGCAGTCAATCACCACCCAGCGTACCGGCAAGGTGTCGCCGATCAATTTGATGCCCAACTGTTCGCGGGTCTGACTAGCGCCACCATCACAGGCCAACACATAACGCGCGCGGACGGTCTCGACCTCGTCAGTTTCCAGATTCTTTATTCTGACCGTCACGCCGTCATCGTCCTGGTCGAGCGTGACTGTCTCCCACCCGTACTTTACGCTCACGCTCTTATAGCGCTCGGCACCTTCGCGCAGAACCCGTTCCATCTCCGGCTGATAGATGGCATAGGAGGTGGCATGGCCAAGCTCGCCCGGCGGAAAAGGCGTCGAGGTCAACTCGCGCCCTTCGTAGTCCAACCAGCGTAGCGAGTGCGTCACATCCATGATGGCTTTCATCTTTTCGGCCAAGCCCATGTCTTGGAAGATGCGCATGGTCCAGTCGTTCACCGTGACCGCACGAGCCCTGGAATAGATGTCCTTACTACGCTCGATGGCAATAGTTTTCACCCCGAGCTTGCCAAGGACGTTGGCAGCGGCAACGCCGCCTGGGCCATAGCCGATAATAAGGACGTCTGTATCGAATCTCGTTTGGCTACTCATGGGGCAAGAAATCCTTCGACAATACGGTTGAATTCATCGGCGTGTTCCCACTGCACCCAGTGGCCGCACTGTGGCATCACCAAAAAGCGGGCCCGCGGGATTTGTTTCATCAAGGTGAAGCCTGCGTCCAGCGGCATTACCCGGTCTTCTCGCCCCCAGATGATCAGAGTTTCATGTGGCAACCGGGTCAGTCGCGCATCGCGCCACAGCTCTTCGGGCATGCCCCCTGGCCCCGGACGCATCGGTGGTTGAGCAACGATGCGTGGATCCATCGCCGCCTCGAAGCGCTCTTTCAACAAATCGTTGGTAAGCACTCCTGGATCGAAGACCATCTGGCTGGTGAAACTCTTGAGCCGTTCCAAGGAAGGACCGGGACCATCATAAAAGCTGACCAGAGTCTTAATTCCTTCAGTCGGAAACACCGAACTCACCGGCGAGCCACCGCCAGGCCCCATCAGTACCATGCGGCTGATAAGCTCCGGTTTCTCCAAGGCAATCTTCAGGGTAATCATGCCGCCCATCGAGTTGCCGACGAAATCGGCTTTGTCGATGCCGAGTGTGTCGAGCAGGCCGATGATGACCCCAGCCCACCAGCCGGGAATCGGCGCGTCCACCGGTTTCATGTCCGACTTACCGAAACCCGGCAAGTCAGGGCAAATAACGCGGTGAGTCTTTGCGAAGTGGGCGATGTTGCGACTGTAGTTCGACCAGCCGGTGGCCCCAGGACCGGAACCTTGTAACATCACAAGCACCGGCCCCTGGCCTTCGTCGTGGTAATGGATGCTGACGCCACTAATGGTGGCGAATCTGCCCTCAGCCATGTGCGCGATCCTCAGGATTGATCTTCAGTTCGTGACCCCAAATGCTCATCGAATCGTGGCGCTCGACGGTCCAAGTTGCATCGTCGATCTCACGGGCGCCCCACCCATACTCAAATTCCCACTTCGATGGCGTGAGCATGTAAAACGAGGTCATGTGGTCGTTGGTATGGCGGCCGATGTCCCACGCAACCGGAACGCCGGCCTTCTTGACACGATCCAGCGCCAGGCCGACGTCGTCCAAGCAGTGGGTCTGTACCATGAGGTGGACGATTCTCTTAGGGCTGGGCACCGACGCAAACGCAAGGCTGTGGTGACGCGTATTGCAGTGCATAAAGGTCACCTTTTGCGTGCAGCCCCGGCGCTGGTATGAACTCGATGTAGTCGCTGAGCTTGAAGCCGAGCCTGGTCCAGAACGCCTGATATTCGACGTCGTCCTTCACCGCGATGACGATGTGGCCAAGACCTTGATCACCCGTGACGAAGCTCTTCACACCAACCGGCGATATGAAAGGCTTCTGGAACAACTGGGTCGCGCCATAGAACACTTCGATCGTCACGCCAGCCGGGTCCACAAATGTGGCTAATTCCACCACTCCGCGGTCCTGTGCCAGCATTGCATCCTTCGTGTACTCGACATTGAGCGCATCGAGTGCGGCCAGCACGTCGGCAAAAGTCGCCGGCGAGGTGGTTTCGAACCCGATGACCTTGAGATCGTCCAGGGGTCCCTCCTCAACACGCAGACGCCAAGCGCGCTCATCAATGCGCAACTCCAGTGCACCATTTTTTTCGTTGACCTCGGCGCCGAGAATGTTGCGGCCGTACTCGGCCCAGGCCTTAAGGTCGCGGGCCTCGACGACGACGTAACCCAATGCGGATATGGACATGTGTTCTCCGTACTTGAATGTCGATTGGTACTTGCGGTGGGTTTACAAAGGGCTGACCGCGTTGATTGCGCACCCCGCCACATCCGGGCGATTGCGAAATTCGGGGTATACCTGACAGCCAAAAGCCAGGCGCGGGCCTTACTACCGGAAAGCGTCCGCCCAATTTGGCGCCGCACCACTGTCGGCAGATATAAACATCAGGCCCTATGATCCAGCCGTTGCTAAAACCTCAAGCCAAGATGTAGTGACGATCAGTTCCTGGCGCGATCAGCATTCTCAAAGCTCGCTTCGCCCATTACGAAAGGGCTGAAAGTTGAGGTCATCGGAATTGATTTATTCGGTTCGCTGTTGCGAAGGATGGTTCCTGCTAGCGCAGTTTTTGGATTGAAATGGCTCATTGACTAACCTCTATTATTTTTATTGGCTTCGCTCACCCCCTAAGCGCCTGATTTTCTCAGGCATCCAAAGGTGAGCCGAGGACCTTCACGCTTTCGGTTTTCATGCATGTATGTGTCGCTCGTTACATAACTTAAATGGAAACACTCGACTTAATCAAGACCCCCAGGGAGTTTTTTATCGTGCCGCGCAAGATGAGTAGGCATCAGTGCGTATAACGTAGGCCCTTTCGCAACGTCTAGGACGGCACTTTTAGGCAGCCGCCTCAAGCTACGCACACGATGCTTTCGAAGTCGAGAACCACTAGGAAGCTGTTCTACCTGACGCCAACTGGAGTTCCTATAACGATTAGCTAGGCGATTTCGAGCCAGAAAGCTGCGGTCAAGCCTCGGTTCAGCAGGACATCCGATGACTCGCAGACAAATACAAGGTCAAGAGCTAGGCTCTGCAGCCGCTAACTCCGTTCGCAACGAGCGGTGAAGAGGACCTCACGAAAACAGTAGATGCAGAGATAGCTGTACTCACCTTGCTAGCCTCAAGTGGCTCCTTAGCCCTAACCCTGACTCTCGCGAGGCCGGCTAGAAGCTACGTCGCTAAAGGCTTCCACTTCTCAAGAAGTTTTTCCGCCAAAGCCTGCATTGCGAGGAGTTGTTGCCGACAACACCTGACCACATCCACCGCCCCAGGCTCTAGTTGCGATGCAACGAAAACACCATCTCCGAAAGCCATCCACACCTGCGCTAGCTCCTCAGCCAGGTCAGGTGGCAACATCTGACCACCTGGCCGAATTACGTGACGTATCTGCTCGGTCAATATCGCCCGGCTGTGCTGACGAATACGGGCAATAACCTTGGTCACTTCAGGATCAGAGCTACGTCGCTCCAGACCAATCAGAAAAATCAAACGCATAAACGGTGGTGGATTCTCGAGGAATTCGGCATCGCTACGCGCTTGGCTCTCTATCAAATCCTTCTCGCCAAGCATCTTATTCTTGCTTTTGCGGCTGAGATTGTTATCGATAACCTGTAAGGCACTGTGTTCGAGAGCGGCAAGCAGCAACTTTTCCTTATTGCCGAAATGCCAGTAAATAGATGTCGTTGGATAGCCACTATGCTCACGGATCATCGACATACTGGTTCCGGCATAACCGTACTCAGCCATCAGACTCATTGCGACGTCTAGAATCTTTTCGGGATTAGCTTCGGCCCGTTGACGACTGGCTGAACGCGGCTTTTCGGACTTGCTCTTTTTATTGTCCGACGCATGTTCGGCATTGCTCATTGGCTTTCCCCTTGAATCTGATGATCGTCTTCGCTAGCCGAGCACAATACCCGTCATTGGCCTCCTCTCAAAGGAGATCGCCGGTGCGAGCAACCTGATTATCGACGCTATCTGGGCATTGAGGGTGATGTGATTGGAGTCGAGCGACGCGAGACTACCTAGGCAGCTTGAGATATGCAGCAAACCGTTTCCCTCATTGTTTACGTTCCTGAATGAGCCCCGTGAAAAAACTACCCCAACTGATCCTGGATCTTCTGCACTACCATCCGCATTGACGGCAAATATCGACGGGCCGCTTCCTCAATTGACATCGCCTTGGCGATGTAAACCAAATTCAGGCAACCCATTACCCGCGCCTCGTGGGTGATCGGAATTGCAATGGCCGCGATCTTGCGTTCCTCTCCCCAATGGGAATTATTTTCGCCATAGCCTTTGCTGAGCGTGTGCTCTACCAACCGGTCGACAAATCGGCGATCCGCGGCGAATGCAGATTGTTCGTCTTCGCGAGTGACCATCAACTCAATCAACTCTTCTTGTTCCGCCGGCGAGCAATACGCAAAGTACGCGCGCCCGGTCGCGGTCATCAGCAGCGGCAAACGCCGTCCAACCATCGATCGGTGAAACGATAGACGGCTGAAACGATGGGTGGTCTCACGAATCACCATTGCATCACCGTCCAGCGTACACAGGTCGGTGGGCCAGACGACTTCCTGCAACAACTCACCAAGCAAGGGGGCGGCGATGGAGGAGATCCACTGCTCATCGCGAAAACCTTCACTGAGTTCGCGTACTTTCAACGTCAGGCGATAGCTGTCATCCGACTCGCTTCGCCGTACATATCCTTCAGCCTGCAAGGTCTCCAACAGCCTGCGCACGGTGGTGCGATGCAGCCCGCTTTGCCCAGCCAATTGCGCGGTGCTGGCGCCGCCGTCGAAGCGGTTCAAGCCATTGATCAATGCCAGGCCGCGCATCAGGCCACGCACGGCTTTGTATTCGGTCTCGCTCATGGCTTGGTCCTTTTTTTGTTGTAAATCAATCAAGTGCACTCTGTGCACACTAACAAGGGTTGTCGTTGTCGACCAGCCCCGTGATTTCCATACTGCGCCCAACAAGAAATCCAAAAGCGCTGTACGGAGATACCCATGAGTCCTGCCCCACTCCTTCCACGTTGGACCTGACCACTGACGTCGCCATCGTTGGTGCCGGCCCGGTCGGCTTGATGATCGCCAATTACCTGGGCCAGTGCGGTGTGGCCGTCACCTTGGTGGAAAAGCTCGACAGCCTGATCGACTACCCTCGCGCCATCGGACTGGACGACGAAAGCCTGCGTACATTCCAGGCCGTCGGCCTGGCCGACAAGGTGCTGCCGCATACCACGCCTTGGCACGCCATGCGCTTCCTGACCCCCAAGGGTCGCTGCTTCGCCGATATCCAGCCCAAGACCGATGAGTTCGGCTGGTCGCGCCGCAACGCCTTCATCCAGCCCTTGGCCGACCGCGTACTGTTCGAAGGCTTGCAGCGCTTTGATAACGTCAAGGTGCTGTTCGGCCGCGAGTTCGAAGGCTTTGTGCAAAGTGACAGCGACGTCGTGCTGAACCTCAAGGATAAGAACGGTCGCGGCGAACTTCTTCGGGCTCGTTATCTGATCGGTTGCGACGGTGGCAACAGCCTGGTGCGACGCAGCCTGGACATCAGTTTCGAGGGCAAGACCGCGCCTAATCAGTGGATTGTCGTCGACATCGCCAACGACCCGCTGAGCACGCCCCATGTGTACCTGTGCTGCGACCCAGTGCGCCCGTACGTGTCCGCCGCCCTGCCCCACGCTATACGTCGTTTCGAGTTCATGGTCATGCCCGGCGAGACGGAAGCCGAGCTGAGCAAACCCGAGAACATGCGCAAGCTGCTGGCCAAGGTGCTGCCAAATCCGGATCGCATCGAACTGATCCGTAGCCGCGTCTATACCCACAACGCTCGCCTCGCCGGCCGGTTCCGTGAGGGCCGAGTGCTGCTGGCCGGCGACGCCGCGCACATCATGCCGGTCTGGCAAGGTCAGGGTTACAACAGCGGCATGCGCGACGCCTCCAACCTGGCCTGGAAACTGTCACTGGTCATCAAAGGCCTGGCCGCCGACAGCCTGCTCGACAGCTATGAACAGGAACGCCGTGATCACGCCAAGGCGATGATCGACCTTTCAGTGCTGGCCGGTCACGTGTTGGCACCGCCCAAACGCTGGCAAGGCACTTTGCGTGACGGTGTGTCGTGGCTGCTCAACTATGTGCCGCCCGTCAAACGCTACTTCGTGGAAATGCGCTTCAAGCCGATGCCGCAATACACCGAGGGCGCCTTGATCGTACCGAGCGAAAAGGCTCACCGGTAGGCAAAATGTTCATTCAGCCACGGGTTCTGACCGAAGCTGGCGAAACCGTCTTGCTGGATGAGGTGATCGGCGAGAACTTCGCGATTATTGCCTGGGGCTGCGACCCGACCTGGGGCCTTACGGCTGCACAGATCGATCAATGGCAAGCATTGGGTACGCGTTTTATCCAGGTACTGCCGGACGTCCAGCTCCAGGCTGCCAGTGACGTCAGCCAAGGGGCGATTCGCATCGGAGACAGCACCGGCCGTCTCAAGGAATGGTTCGCCCGCGGATCGGCCTCCATCGCCCTGGTGCGTCCGGATCGCTTCCTTGCCGGCCTGGCCATTCCGCAAACCGTCGGTCAGGCCTGTGATGAATTGGCCCTGGCAATCAACGCCCTGCCGCAACCCGAAGTGGCGATCCCCGCCAGCAAGGTGGCCTGACATGAGCGCCTATCTGCATTGTTTGTCGCACACGCCACTGGTGGGTTTTGTCGACCCGACGCCTGAGGTGCTGGCCGAGGTCGATGGCATGATCGCTGATGCCCGTGAGCGCATTGCACGCTTTGATCCGGAACTGATCGTGCTGTTTGGCCCGGACCACTACAACGGCTTTTTCTACGACGTGATGCCGGCCTTTTGCATCGGCATGGCCGCCGACGCCATCGGTGATTTCGACACCGCTGCCGGCCCCTTGGACGTGCCCAAAGCGCTGGCCGAATCCTGCGCCCAGGCTGTCCTGGATGCCGGTGTCGACGCTGCCGTTTCCTATCGCATGCAGGTCGACCACGCGTTCGCCCAACCGCTGGAGCTGTTGCTGGGTGGTTTAAGGGAGTGTCCAGTGATTCCGGTGTTCGTCAATTCGGTGGCCGTTCCCCTGCCCGGCTTCAAACGTTCCCGTCTGCTCGGGGAGGCGATCGGCCAGTGGGCGCAGTCGCTGAACCAGCGCGTGCTGTTCCTGGCTTCCGGGGGACTGTCCCATCAACCTCCGGTGCCGGAACTGGCCAAGGTCGATGCGCGTCTGGCCGATCGACTGATGGGCAGCGGTCGTCAATTGCCGGCGGGTGAGCGACAGGCGCGGCAAGAACGCGTGATCCAGGCTGCCCGGGATTTCGTTGAAGACCAACACACTCTGCATCCGCTGAATCCCGTGTGGGATCAGCAGTTTCTCGACACCCTCGAACAGGGCCGCCTGAGCGACCTCGATGCCTTGGGCAATGACGAGCTATCGGCACTGGCCGGCAAGTCCACTCACGAAGTGAAAACCTGGATCGCCGCCTTCGCTGCCCTTAGTGCCTTCGGCCCGTATCAAACCGAAGGTCGCTATTACCGTCCGATTCCCGAATGGATTGCAGGCTTCGGCGCCCTCGGCGCACAGCCGCTGAACAACCATCATTGAATTCAAGGAACACTGCCATGACAGCCACTACATTCACCGAAGCTTCCACCAGCCGCTTTGCCCGTATCAAGGAAGGCGACCTGGACCTGCAACTGCACTACAACGACGTTGGCGAAGGTGCCGAAACCGTGGTCATGCTGCACGGCTCCGGCCCCGGCGCCAGCGGCTGGGCAAACTTCCACCGCAACATCGAGCCGTTGGTGAATGCCGGTTACCGCGTAATCCTGATGGACTGCCCAGGATGGAGCAAAAGCGACCCGATCGTTTGCGACAGCTCGCGTTCGGACTTGAATGCCCGCGCGCTCAAGGGCCTGGTCGACGTGCTGGAGCTGGATCGCGTGCACATTATCGGCAATTCCATGGGCGGCCACAGCACCGTGGCGTTTGCCCTTGCCTACCCGGAACGCATTGGCAAATTGATCCTGATGGGCGGCGGCACGGGTGGCCCGAGCGCCTTCGTCCCGCAGCCAACCGAAGGGATCAAACTGATCGGCGCGCTGTACCGCGATCCAACCATCGACAACCTGAAAAAGATGATGAATGTCTTTGTCTTCGACGCCAGCAGCCTGACCGAAGAGTTGTTCCAGACCCGCCTGGACAACATCCTCGCACGCCGCGATCACCTGGAAAACTTCGTCAAGAGCAGCACGCTCAACCCCAAGCAATTCCCCGATTTCAGCCATCGCCTGCACGAAATCAAGGCCCGCACCCTGCTCGTCTGGGGCCGCGAGGACCGGTTCGTTCCAATGGACACCGGTCTGCGCCTGTTGGCCGGTTTGCCTGATGCCCAACTTCACGTGTTCAACCGCTGTGGCCACTGGGCCCAGTGGGAGCACGCCGAGACCTTCAACCGCATGGTCCTGGATTTCCTGACCCACTGATCACAGAGGCCAACATGTCCCCTATTCAAGAAACTCTGGAACAACTCGCCGCCGATCTGCGCCACGCCGAAGCCCGCAGCGAAGGGATTGCGCCCTTGCGTGAGCTGATCGGTGAAGACAATGCCGAAGCGGCGTACACGATCCAACGGCTCAACGTCGCCCACGGAGTGGCTCCAGCGGTCGGCGCGTGGTCGGACGCAAGATCGGCCTGACCAACCCCAAGGTGCAACAGCAGTTGGGCGTCGATCAGCCGGATTTCGGCACCTTGTTCGCCGACATGTGCTACGGCGATAACGAAAACGTGCCGGCGGGCCGCGTGCTGCAACCGAAGATCGAAGCCGAAATTGCGCTGATTCTGGAGCGTGATCTACCCCGTGCCGACACCACGTTTGCCGATGTGATGGCGGCTACCGGCTGGGTCGTCCCGGCATTGGAAATCGTCGGCAGTCGCGTGCAGGGCTGGAACATCCGCTTCGTCGATACCGTTGCCGATAACGCCTCCAGCGGATGCTTCGTCCTCGGTGGCCCGGCCCGCCGTCTCGATGGCCTGGACCTGCGCCAGGCCAGCATGCGCATGACCCGCAATGGCGAAGAAGTGTCCAGCGGCAGCGGCGCCGAATGCCTCGGCCATCCACTCAATGCCGCCGTGTGGCTGGCGCAAACCATGGCTCGCCTGGGCGATCCGCTGCGCGCGGGCGACATCATTCTGACCGGCGCGCTGGGGCCGATGGTGGCGGTGACGGCGGGTGACCGCTTTGAAGCCGACATCGAAGGCATCGGCCGCGTTGGTGTTCAGTTCAGCGCTGATTAATCGGCGACTTGCGTGTAAACGAGGCAATAACAATGAAAAAACTCAAAGTCGCTATCATCGGGTCCGGCAACATCGGCACCGACCTGATGATCAAGATCCTGCGTAACGCCAAGCACCTGGAAATGGCGGTCATGGTTGGCATCGACCCGGCCTCCGACGGGCTGGCCCGCGCAGCACGCATGGGCGTGGCCGTGACCCATGAAGGCGTTGAAGGGCTGGCCCGCCTGAACGTGTTCAAGGACATCGACTTCGTCTTCGATGCCACTTCGGCCGGCGCCCACGTGAAGAACGACGCGTTCCTGCGCTCGATCAAAGCCGGTATCCGCTTGATCGACCTGACCCCGGCAGCCATCGGTCCGTACTGTGTGCCGGTGGTCAACCTGGAACAGAACCTGGATCGGCTCAACGTCAACATGGTCACCTGCGGCGGTCAGGCGACCATTCCGATGGTCGCGGCCGTGTCCCGAGTAGCCAAGGTGCACTACGCCGAAATCGTCGCCTCGATCGCCAGCAAGTCCGCGGGGCCCGGCACCCGCGCCAACATCGACGAGTTCACCGAAACCACCTCCAAGGCTATCGAAGTGATCGGCGGCGCCGCCAAGGGCAAGGCGATCATCGTGATGAACCCGGCCGAGCCGCCGCTGATGATGCGCGACACGGTGTTCGTGTTGTCCGAAGCGGCGGACCAGGCGCTGGTCGAGGCCTCCATCGTCGAGATGGCGGCGGCGGTGCAGGCCTATGTGCCGGGCTATCGCCTCAAGCAGAAAGTGCAGTTCGACGTGATCCCCGAAGACGCGCCGCTGCATATCCCCGGGCTCGGCACCTTCTCCGGGCTCAAGACCTCGGTGTTCCTCGAAGTCGAAGGCGCCGCCCATTATTTGCCAGCCTACGCCGGCAACCTCGACATCATGACCTCCGCGGCCTTGGCTACCGCCGAGCGCATGGCGTTGTCGATGCTGAACGCCTGAGGAGACCGACATGACTTTCAACCCCGGTAAAAAACTTTACATCTCCGACGTGACCCTGCGCGACGGTAGCCACGCGATTCGACATCAGTATTCGATTCAGAACGTGCAAGACATTGCCCGCGCCTTGGACAAAGCCAAAGTCGATGCGATTGAAGTCGCCCACGGTGATGGCCTGCAGGGCTCGAGCTTCAACTATGGCTTCGCGGCGCACACCGATCTGGAGTGGATCGAGGCTGCCGCCGATGTCATCAGCCACGCCAAAATCACGACCTTGTTGTTGCCCGGCATCGGCACCGTGCATGACTTGAAAGCGGCGTACAACGCCGGGGCCCGGGTGGTACGCGTCGCCACCCATTGCACCGAAGCCGACGTGTCGAAGCAGCACATCGAGTACGCCCGTGAGCTGGGCATGGACACCGTCGGTTTCCTGATGATGAGCCACATGATCCCGGCCGAGCAGTTGGCCGCGCAGGCGCAGTTGATGGAGAGCTACGGCGCGACCTGCGTGTACATGGCCGACTCTGGTGGGGCGATGAACATGCAGGATGTGCGCGAGCGTTTCCGTGCGTTCAAGGCCGTGCTCAAGCCTGATACCGAAACGGGTATGCACGCTCACCACAACCTATCGCTCGGCGTGGCCAACTCGATCACTGCCGTCGAGGAAGGTTGCGACCGCATCGACGCCAGCCTCGCCGGCATGGGCGCAGGTGCCGGTAATGCGCCGCTGGAAGTGTTCATCGCCGCTGCCGAACGCTTGGGTTGGAACCACGGCACCGACCTTTACACCCTGATGGACGCGGCCGATGACATCGTCCGTCCGCTACAGGATCGTCCCGTTCGAGTCGACCGCGAGACCCTGGCGCTGGGTTATGCCGGCGTCTACTCAAGCTTCCTGCGCCACGCCGAAATCGCTGCCGCGAAGTACGGCCTCAAGACCCTCGACATCCTCGTCGAACTGGGTAAGCGGCGGATGGTTGGCGGCCAGGAAGACATGATCGTCGACGTTGCTCTGGACCTGCTCAAGCGCTGAACCGTGCATCACCCCCGGCTGGTCGCCCACGCAGCGGCCGGACGGGTTTGCTTTGCCCATTACAACAATAAAACGGGTATTCCACATGACATCGCTGAACGTGATAACACCGTTACACATGGCGCGGACCATCAGTCTGTGTTTCCTCGTCGCCCTCATGGAAGGCCTGGACCTGCAAGCCTCGGGGATCGCCGCCCAAGGTATGGCTGCGGCTTTCCAACTGGATAAATTACACATGGGCTGGGTCTTCAGCGCCGGAATTTTCGGCCTGCTGCCCGGCGCTTTCCTCGGCGGCATGCTCGCGGATCGCATCGGTCGCAAACGCGTGCTGATGGTGTCGGTGGCGCTGTTCGGGCTGTTCTCGCTGGTCACCGCCATGGCTTGGGACTTCAACAGCCTGTTGGTTGCCCGCTGCCTCACGGGCGTGGGCCTGGGCGCCGCGTTGCCTAACCTGATCGCCCTGAGCAGTGAAGTGGCAAGCCCGCGCCTGCGTGGCACCGCCGTTAGCCTGATGTATTGCGGCGTGCCGTTGGGTGCTGCGCTCGCAGCTACAATTGGCATCGCCGATCTGGCCGGTGGCTGGCAAGTGGTGTTCTATGTCGGCGGAGTGGTGCCGCTGTTGATTGTGCCGCTGTTGGCACTTTATCTGCCCGAGTCGGCACAGTTTCTCCAGCGCGGCCAGAACGTCGCTCCGGTCGGCGTGGTCCGGGGCCTGTTTCGCGAGGGTGCGGCCCTGCCGACCGCGATGATCTGGGTCAGCTACTTCTTCACGCTCATGGTGGTCTACATCCTGATCAATTGGCTGCCCAGCCTGTTGATCGGCCAAGGCTTCAGCGGTACCCAGGCCAGCTGGGTGATGCTGGCGCTGCAATTTGGCGCAGCGACCGGCACCTTGCTGCTGGGCTGGGTGATGGACCGTCTGCCGGCCTGGGCCCTGTCCGCACTCATCTATGTCGGCATTCTCGCTTCGCTGACTGCTCTGGGTTTGGCCAGCCAGCTGGAGAGCATGCTGGCGGCCGGTTTCGTTGCCGGCTTTTTCGCCACCGGCGGGCAGTGTGTGCTGTATGCCTTGGCACCGCATTTTTATCGCCCTTCCGTGCGAGCCACGGGTGTGGGCAGCGCGGTAGCCATCGGCAGACTCGGCGCAATGAGCGGCCCGCTGGTGGCCGGCAAGATGCTCGCCTTGGGCACCGGCACCGCCGGGGTGATGCTCGCCTCGGCGCCGGGCATCGTCATCGCTGCAGTGGCGATGTTTTACCTGTCAGTGCGCCGCAACAGCGCTCAGCCTGACTGACCACCCATTCGTAATACCCCGCGCCCAAACGGTGCGGGTTCACCTCCAACTACAATAAAAGTGAACACCTGCATGCTCAAGAACTCTCTTCGGGCGCTCAGCGCCTGCACCTGCGTTCTGTCTTTTGGCCAGGCTTGCGCCAGCGGTTTTGTCGATGACAGCCACGCCGATCTGACAATGCGCAATTTTTACTTCGATCGTAATTACGTGAACGCCACACCCCAGGCCGCCGCCCGCGAGTGGGCCCTGGGTTTCGTTCTCAACGTGCGTTCAGGTTATACAGAAGGTCCTGTAGGGTTCGGCCTCGACGCCCAGGGCTTGATGGGCGTGCAGCTGGATTCTTCACGCGGCCGCACCGGCACCGGCCTGCTGCCGTACAGCGCCACCACCCGTGAGCCGGCCGATGAATATTCGGAGCTGGGTCTGACGGCCAAGGTCAGGGCATCGAAAAGCGAGCTGCAATTGGGCACCATTAGCACGTTTCTGCCGATCGCTTTCGCCAGCCCTACCCGCCTCTTGCCACAGACCTTCCGCGGCGCGTATTTGAAGTCTCAGGAAATCGACAACCTCACCCTGCACGTTGGCTGGCTGGATCGCGTCAATCTGCGTGATTTCACCGATTACCAGAAAATGTCGGTCGGTTCACCTAACGGACGCTTCAATGGCGCCGCCGAGTCGGACCGTTTTTCTTTTGTCGGCGGCGACTATGCCTGGTCGCCGCAACTGACGCTGAAGTACTACCACGCAGAACTCGCTGACCTGTACTGCAAGGACTTCTACGGCTTTGTCGACAATCGCC
The DNA here is from genome assembly GCF_016651255.1 of Pseudomonas sp. TH10. GTDB lineage: Bacteria > Pseudomonadota > Gammaproteobacteria > Pseudomonadales > Pseudomonadaceae > Aquipseudomonas. The sequence continues at coordinate 4,838 of NZ_JAEKEG010000064.1, read as the reverse complement.
TTATGGGCCCGGGCAGCCTGAAAAGCGACTTTCGTCTGTTCGTTACCGGTGAAGACGGCGCAGCCAAGGCCGGCCCGGTGGACAACCGCAATGCGGCACTGATGCTGACGTACGCCCTGGGCGCCCACAAATTCGGGGCCGGCTACATGCAACTGACCGGCAAGACAGCCATGCCCTACATGTTCGGCACTGAACCGTTAGTGATCACCGAAGGCACGCTGAGCTCTGAGTTTCTCAACCCAAAAGAGCGCAGTTGGCAAGTACGGTATGACTACAATTTTGCAGGCCTTGGCGTGCCGGGACTCAATGGCATGCTGCGCTACGTGAGTGGTGACAATATCGAACTAGCCAAGCTGGGAGGCTCCAACCTGACCGAGAGCGAAAAGGATATCGAACTGTCTTACGTGCTTCAGGGGACTCCACTGAAGGGTCTAGCTCTGCGCGTGCGTAACGCCTGGTACCGCAACGACTTCACCGCCCAGGCCAGCCATCGGGATGATAATGAGCTACGGGTGAATGTCGATTACACATGGAGGTTATGGTGATTTTCATGTAACGCAATGGAAGTCCGCCAACAAAACGCCCTCTAAAGGCCGTTTCGTATCAAACCAAGATTACCTAGCCAGCCTTGCGTGCAGCTTGAGTACGGACCAAGCGTAAAGCCTAGTTTATAACCGCTTCGCCGTTCGATCCGTCCTCAAGGAGCTAGTACAGCCGAAGATTCCACCCAGAGCCAGTCGTTTCGTGGGGGTAAAAACGCAGAAAAATAAAAAAGGGTCGCGAGATAAAATCTCGCAACCCCTTGAAAAATATGGTCGGGACGGAGTGATTCGAACACTCGACCCCTAGCACCCCATCTCCTTTTTCATACTTCTTGAAAGCTTCCAAAATTTTACTCTGGATTTTTCTAAGCTAGTATTTACTTGAGCTCCAGCGATGTTCTGCTCTACGAGAGTCCAGTAACGTCCATCAAGAGCCGACGTTTTTGTGGGGGTAAAAGTAGGGGAACCCATTTTATGGCCAAAATCACCATCAAAGAACTAGAGTCGCTGACCGCCAACGATGCAGGCCGAATCCTCCGGGAAGATGGCAATCTCGCGGGTCGAATTTCCCTGCGCAAAGACGGCGTGTCGGTCAGCTTTTTCTATCGCTATCGGTGGGGCGACCAGAACAAAGAATACGCCTGCGGATCCTGGCCACGCAAATCCCTGACGGACATCCGCAAGGCCCGCAACCAGGCACGGGCACTCATTGATGAGCAGATCAATCCCAACGAGCACAAGAAAACCGCCAAGGCACAGGCATACGTCGCGGCTAACGTAGAGGCCGAACGTATAAAAACGACGAAGGTGCTAACGCTGACCGTCCAAGATCTGGCCAAGGCCTGGCTGTTGGATGGCGTGGCGCGCAAAGACGGTAATGCCGAGTTGCAACGACGCTTTAACAAGGACCTTTTACCAGCACTTGGCAAGACAGCGGTGAACAATGTTTCCGAACACGATGTTCGGGCGCTGATCCGGGCCGTGCTCAACCGCGGCGCTTACCGGCAAGCCATCAGCTTCTTCGCCGACCTCACCCAGATGTTTAGCTGGGCTAGAAAGCGCCAACCTTGGCGGGCCTTATTGATCGAGGGTGATCCAACTGAGCTGGTCGACATCTCCCCCTTGATCCCTGCCGACTACGAAGCGGAAAGAAGCCGGATCCTTTCGCCGGCGGAGCTGTTGGAATTGCACAACCGCTTCCAGCAAATGACCGCTGATTACAACGCCCTCCCCGCCGGCCAAAAATACGACGGCATTCGGCCGTTAAAGAAGGAAACCCAACTCGCGCTCTGGATCAGCCTGGGCACCTTGTGCCGCATTGGCGAGTTGCTCCAGGCCGAATGGAGAAATGTCGACCTGGACCAGCAGACTTGGTTTATTCCCAGCGAGAACGTCAAAGGCACCCGCGGCAAGAAACAAGACCACCATGTCTTCCTGTCGCCCTTCGCCCTGCATTTCTTTGAGGAACTCAAGACCCTCACGGGAGACTCCCGGTGGTGCTTTCCCAACAAGCAGGATGACCTGCATGTTGACGTGAAAGTGGTGAGCAAACAGGTCGGCGATCGTCAGGCTCGGTTCAAAAACCGTAAGGCCCTCTCCAGACGGCGTCATGACGATACCCTGGTGCTTGCCGACGGCCAGAACGGTGACTGGACACCCCATGACCTGCGCCGCACGGGCGCGACCATGATGCAGGCTTTGGGTGTCAGCCTGGACGTCATCGATCGCTGTCAAAACCATGTGCTGGCCGGCTCTCAGGTGAGGCGCCACTACCTGCATCACGATTATGCCGAAGAGAAGAAACGCGCCTGGAACCTGCTGGGCGATCGACTCAGTGCCGTGTTGTCCTCAACCTACGAGCACACACCGACCGAGTCGATGCTGTCCTTTCCAGCGTTCGCGGCTACAGAGACGTGGTCTCCCTCATAGGGCTGTTGCCCCCAGCGCTCTCCGGACATTGAAACGACCTGGAAATCAGCATCGATATTGAAGGCAACTCTGTATCTTCAGAGGCTGAGAACTTTTGTCGTGGGGAACGGGGGCTGATTCCGCCCCGTTCCATAGCTCTCGGCGCAAGCACCGTAAAGAGTCGCTTATTGAGCAGTTCGAGCTCGCCCTTTGCCCTGGATACCGAACGCATGGAATAATCCAAAGCCTCACGTCTTCCATAAAAAATAAAAAGGATAGCCACAGTGCAATCGATCCTGGACCCGAAATGGCACCATTTCATCAAGGTCGCCAAGTTGGGAAGCCTGACTCAAGCAGCCGTGGCACTCGACGTACCGCAATCGATGATCAGCCGGCATATTTCCCAACTGGAACGCGAATGCGGCGTCAGGCTGTTCAACCGTACCGGTCGCGGCGTCAACCTCACCGAATTCGGCCTGCAGATCCTGCCGCGTATCGAAGCCCTGGTAGAGGAATCGGAAGAAGTCTCCGACGTGATTCGCACCTCCGGCGGCATTCCGATTGGCGAGGTACGCATTGGCTTGCTGCCATCTACCGTAGAGCCAATCGCAGGGCCACTTTACAAGCTGGTGCATGAACGTTACCCGCGCATCAAGTTGCAGATCTGCGAAGGCAGCAGCGCACACCTTGAAGAACTCATCAATGAAGGGCGTGTAGACATGGCGTTGCTTCTACGCGAAGCCGATGTGTCGAACCTGGAAGAGACGGTGCTGGTACAACCCAAACTCATGCTGGTCGGTCGTGCGCAAGATCCCGCTGTCACACAATCCACCGTCGAGTTATCTAGCCTGCAGGGTCTACCTTTGGTACTGCCTTCGCGCCCTCATCCATTGCGCGCGCGGCTTGAAAACTCTCCAAGTCGCACGGCATTCAATTCGACTGTGCGGTGGAAGCAGACTCGATCCGGCTGCAATGGGAAATCGTCGCTGCCGGTGGCGGCTACGCAATCACCTCGGGTTTGTTTGAACACGTCGACGACCCACGCTTTTCGGTCGCCCGTATCATCAAGCCGGAACTCATGCGCAGCGTAGTACTGGCCAGCTCCCTGCGTCGCCCCAACACCCTGGCGACCCGCACGGTGCAAAAGCTGCTGGAGCAGGAAGCCCCTTTGTTGCTGAAGAACCGCTCCTGAGCACATGGCAGCAGCCCGGCAGCGCGCAATCAGTGCTGCCGATGCAGCACCGCCCGGTTGAGCATCCCCTGATCAGCCACGACCGTCTGCCCGGTCATAATGCGGTTCTGCCTGGACGCCAGGAAGGCATAGAGCGGCCCGTGATCCTCGGGCGTCGGGAGTTCCTTGAGCAAACTGAGCGAGCGAAACATCGAGAGAAAGGCATCCTCAGGAATGTCGGATTGCTTTTGCGCCTCTAACCCCAGTGAACGCGGCCCGCTCAGTTGGCTGTTGGCAATACCGGCCGGTGCGACGGCATTGACCCGTACATGTGGCGCACATTCGAACGCCAACTGGTTGACCAGACTGCGTATTGCGCCCTTGCTTGCGCTGTACACCGCACCGCCACCATCGGCGGCATAAGCTGCAGTCGAAGTGGTCAGCACCATGGCACCTTCACTGGCACGCAGCAGATCAAAGAACACCCGGGCCGACAGCAGATAGCCTTTGACGTTAACCCGCATTACCTCGTCAAACAGTGCATCGAGGCGCTCCTCAGGCATTTCCATAAGCGGCACGTTGCCGTCGAAAATACCCTGCGCACCAATCAGTGCATCAAGCCGGCCAAAACGTGAAAGCACCGCTTCGCGGCAGGCACGTAAATCATCAAGGCGCGTTACGTCGCCCTGAAAGACCAGCACGTCAGGACCGAACTCTTCACGTAGCAGAACGACCTTCTCGGGTGAGATTTCGAAGATCGCCACCTGCGCGCCCTCGCTCAGGCAGTGACGCGCCAGGCCTAGGCCCAGGCCTGAACCACCACCAGTCACCAGTACTACATGCTCACTTAACAAACTCATCGTCGTCTCTCCATGTCAGATCGGTTGAGCCAATGCGGCGAATGAAGCATGCATGATGCGCATGTGCTCGGCCTTGTCGCCGCCATTAATCTCGATTTCGCCCAGACGCATTGAATTCTCCACGACCAGTCGGCAGCGCTCCCATCGACGTTGCTGAAAGCACTCCAGCGCAGCCGACAGGCTGGAGGCTTTCTCAAGTTCCTCTGCCAGCACGATGGCGTCCTCAATGCCAATACACGCCCCGGAAGCGAGATGCGGTGTGGTGGCGTGCACCGCATCGCCAATCAGCACCACACGCCCGCGATACCAAGGTTGCTCCACCAACAGTCCTTCCAGCGGACGGAAAATCACCAGCGA
>NZ_JAEKEG010000063.1 GCF_016651255.1 Pseudomonas sp. TH10 | reverse complement strand
GCTGCTTAAGGTCACCACTGCCGATCACTGGTGAAGACACCGGTGGCAGTCTCCATGACCGGCTGGCTGAAATGGGTCCGCCGGCAGTGGTGCAGGCTATCGCCGGGCTGGCTGCCGGAACGCTGGAAGGCGAGGTGCAGGACGACAGCCTCGCCACCTACGCACATAAGTTGAACAAGGACGAAGCGCGCATCGACTGGAGTCGTCCGGCGATTGAGCTTGAACGTCTGGTCCGCGCCTTCAACCCATGGCCGATCACCCACAGCATCCTCAACGGTGAAGCGCTGAAAGTGCTGGCGGCGACACTCGCTGAAGGCAACGGCGCACCGGGTGAAATCCTCAGCGCCAGCAAGGACGGCCTGGTCGTCGCGTGTGGTGAACAGGCGCTATGCCTGACCCGCCTGCAATTGCCCGGCGGCAAGGCGCTGAACTTCAGCGACCTGTTCAACAGCCGTCGTGAGAAATTCGCCGTCGGCACGCTGCTCGGCGCAGCGGTGGACGCGCAATGAACCCGCGTCTGGCCGCCGCCAAGGCACTCGCCGCCGTCCTCAGCGGCAAAGCGTCGCTGAACAGCTCCCTGCCGACGCAACTGGACAAGGTCGAGGATCGCGATCGCGGCTTCACTCAGGATCTGGCCTTCGGCACCGCGCGCTGGCAGCCACGCCTGTCGGCCCTGGCGGAAAAACTCCTGCAAAAGCCGTTCAAGGCTGCAGACGCCGATGTCGAGGCATTGCTGCTGGTCGGCCTCTACCAATTGCTTTACACCCGCGTGCCGGCCCACGCGGCCATCGGCGAAACCGTCGGTTGCGCCGACAAGCTGAAAAAGCCTTGGGCCAAGGGTTTGCTCAACGCCGTGCTGCGCAACGCTCAGCGCGAAAGTGAATCGATTTTCGCCGAGCTGGAACGTGATCCGGTGGTGCGCACCGCTCACCCGCGCTGGCTGCAAAAATCCCTCAAGGCGTTCTGGCCTGAGCAGTGGGAAGCCATTTGTGAAGCGAACAACGCGCATCCGCCAATGATCCTGCGGGTCAATCGCCGTCATCACAGCCGCGATGACTACCTCGGCTTGCTGACTGAAGCGGGTATCGCCGCAACACCGTGTATTTACAGCCGCGACGGCATCATCCTCGAAGTCGCCGCCGACGTGCGCAGCCTGCCGGGTTTCGCCGAAGGCTGGATCAGCGTGCAGGACGAAGCCGCACAACTGGCTGCCGACCTGCTTGATCTGGCCCCGGGCCAGCGCGTACTCGACGCCTGCTGTGCGCCGGGCGGCAAGACCTGCCACATCCTCGAAGCCGAACCGGCGTTGGCCGGCGTGGTCGCGGTGGATCTCGAAGCCAAGCGTCTGGTGCGCGTTAAGGAAAACCTTGAGCGCCTCGGCCTCAACGCCGAACTGATCGCCGCTGATGGTCGCGACACCGAGAAATGGTGGGACGGCAAACCGTTCCAGCGCATCCTGCTCGACGCACCATGCTCGGCCACCGGCGTGATCCGTCGCCATCCGGACATCAAGCTGACCCGTCAGCCCAACGACATCGTCGCCCTCGCGCAACTGCAAGGTGAGCTGCTCGACGCCATGTGGATAACCCTGGAAGTCGGCGGCATCCTCCTTTACGCCACCTGCTCCACATTGCCGACCGAAAACACTGAAGTCATTGAAGCCTTCCTCGCCCGCACCCCGGGCGCCCGCGAGCTCGATCTCGCGACGGCCGCTGGCATCAAGCAGCCCCACGGCCGTCAGTTGCTCGCCCAGCAAGGCGGACATGACGGGTTTTACTACGCCAAGCTGATCAAGATCGCTGCCGCGCGCGGCTAAACGGATTCAATGGAGTGACTGGATGAAAATCATCATCCTCGGTGCGGGACAGGTCGGCGGTTCGCTGGCTGAACACTTGGCCAGCGAAGCCAACGACATCACCGTGGTCGACACCGATGGCGAGCGCCTGCGCGACCTCGGTGATCGCCTCGACATCCGCACCATTCAGGGCCGCGGCTCGCTGCCATCGGTGCTGCGTCAGGCCGGTGCCGACGATGCCGACATGCTGGTGGCCGTGACCAACAGCGACGAAACCAACATGGTCGCCTGCCAGGTCGCTCACACGTTGTTCCACACCCCGACCAAGATCGCCCGGGTGCGCGAAGCGTCCTATCTGAACCGCGAAGAACAGTTGTTCCAGAACGAAGCGATTCCGGTCGACGTGCTGATCAGCCCCGAGCAAGTGGTCACCAATTACATCAAGCGCCTGATCCAGTATCCCGGAGCGTTGCAGGTGATCGACTTCGCCGAAGGTCAGGCGCAACTGGTGGCGGTGCGCGCGTATTACGGCGGGCCGCTGGTCGGTCAGCAACTGCGCCAGTTGCGCGAGCACATGCCCAACGTCGAGACCCGCGTCGCCGCGATCTTCCGCCGCGACCGGCCGATCCTGCCGCAGGGCGATACGGTGATCGAGGCCGATGACGAAGTCTTCTTCATCGCCGCCCGTGAGAATATTCGCGCAGTGATGAGCGAAATGCGCCGCCTCGATGAAACCTACAAGCGCATCGTCATTGCTGGCGGCGGGCAAATCGGCGAGCGTCTGGCCGAGGCCATCGAAAGCCGTTACCAGGTGAAGATCATCGAGATGAACCCGGCCCGTTGCCGTTATCTCTCGGACACCCTCGACAGCACCGTGGTGTTGCAGGGCAGCGCCTCGGATCGCGATTTGCTGCTGGAGGAGAACATTGCCGACGCCGACATTTTCCTCGCGCTGACCAACGATGACGAAGCCAACATCATGTCGTCGCTGCTGGCCAAACGGCTGGGGGCGAAGAAGGTCATGACGATCATCAACAACCCGGCGTACGTCGACCTGATTCAGGGCGGCGACATCGACATCGCCATCAGCCCGCAGCTCGCAACCATCGGCACCTTGCTGGCCCACGTACGCCGTGGCGATATCGTCAGCGTGCACTCATTGCGCCGGGGTGCGGCCGAAGCGATCGAAGCGATTGCCCACGGCGATGAGAAATCAAGCAAGGTGATCGGCAAGGCCATCGAGAACATTGGCCTGCCACCGGGCACGACCATTGGTGCGATCATCCGCGATGAAGAAGTGATCATTGCCCATGACGACACAGTGATCGAGGCGGGGGACCATGTGATCCTGTTCCTTGTGGATAAAAAGCATATCCGGGATGTGGAGAAGCTGTTCCATGTGGGGTTGAGCTTCTTCTAAGCCAGTTTGGTGGCGAGTTCATTGGCCTCATCGCGGGTAAGCCTTGCTCCCGCAGGCAATCTCATGATCACAAATCAATCAGAGGGTAATCCATGCTCGAATCCCTGGAAAAAATGCTCGCCAAGGGTGTGGATAACGCATTGCTGCGCTTCGGCCTGGGTAAGGGTTACCTGGATCTTGGGGAAAACGCCAAGGCGGCCGAGCATTTCCAGCGCTGTGTAGCGTTTGATCCGAAGTATTCGGCGGCCTGGAAGCTATTGGGCAAGGCGTATCTGGCGCAGGCTGACTTCGCAGCCGCCCGCCATGCCTGGGACATGGGCCTGGCGGCTGCCCGGGCCCATGGCGACAAGCAGGCGGAAAAGAAATGACCGTATTCCTGAAGAAACTAGACCGCCACCTCGTAGGAGCTGGCGCAGCCTGCGATCTTTTGACCTTTTCAAATCAAAAAATCGCAGGCTGTGCCAACTTCTATATAACCTCAGTACCAGCGCTCTTCGCCCGGCGGACGCTTCTTGAAGCGTTTCATGCTCCACATGTATTGGCTTGGATACGCACCGACATAACGCTCCACCACCTTGCTCATCGCCGCGCAGGACGTCTCGGTGTCGGTGCTGTACATCGCATCAGGCGCTGCTTCGAGTATCACTTTGTAACCCGAACCGTCCGGCAGCCGCAGTGCATGCAGGAAGACGCCGACGGCTTTGCCGCCGGCCAGCATGTTTGGCACAAACTTGCTGGTCAGGGCCTGGGTGGCGAAAAACGGCACGAAAATCCCGGCAGACTCTGCCGGCTCAGGGTCCGCAGGAATACCCACTGCGCCACCTTTGCGTACCTCCTTGATCACGCTGAGAATGCCTTCCTTGGTGGAAGCCGCGACTCGGTTGCCCAGTTGTACTCGCTGTTTGCGCAGTAAATCATCCACCGCCTTCAACTTCGGTGGTCGGTAGAAAATGATCGGCTTGCACTGGCTGCAATAGAAATGGTTGAGCACTTCCCAGTTGCCCAGATGGCTGGTGATGCCGACCACGCCTTTGCCTGAAGCCAGCGCCTCCTTGAGGACGTCGAGGCCTTCGACCTCGCGCACCAGATCGATCGAACGTTGCGCCGGCCAGATCCACGCGCAGGCGCTTTCAGTCAGCGACTTGCCGATGTCTTTCAGGCTCTGCCCGACCAGGCGCTCGCGTTCGGCCGCATCCATCTGTGGAAAACACTTGGCGAGGTTGATCCGCACCACGTCGCGGGAGCGGTTGGGGGTTTTCCACATGATCCAGCCAATCGCCGAACCCACGGCCTGCACAGCCCGCCATGGCAGCAGGGCAAACAGCCGCAGAGCGCCTACCAGCAAGGCGCCTTTAAACTTTTCCACAGGTCACTCCTGATCTTGTGCGGTGCGCGAGGCGGCCATTCTAACCGCCGTTGACCAGCTGCGCGTAGCGGTCGCAGTCCCGGGTGTGGTCCATGACCATGCCCGAAGCCTGCATCAGCGCGTAGCAAATGGTCGGTCCGACGAACGTGAACCCGGCCTTTTTCAGACCTTTGCTCATCGCCACAGCGATGGGGGTGATCGCCGGGACTTCGCTGCGATCCTTGAAATGATTGATGATCGGCGTGTCGTTGACGAACGACCAGAGGAACGTCACCGGATCCTCCAACGCCAGCCAGGCTTGGGCATTACGGCGCGCGGCATTGAGTTTGAGGCGGTTGCGGATGATCCCCGGATCGAGCATCAACGCTTCAATTTCGGCGTCGCTCATCTGCGCCACGCGTTGCACATCGAAGCCGAACAACACCTCGCGATAGCGCTCGCGTTTGCGCAACACGGTGATCCAGGACAGGCCGGCCTGGAACCCTTCGAGCAAAAGCAACTCGAACAAACCCTGCGCATCGCGTAGCGGCGTGCCCCACTCCTGGTCGTGATAAGCCATGTACAGCGGATCTTCGGTACACCAAAAGCAGCGTGGCATAAGGCTCCAGGGGGCGTGCGCAGCAATGAATCGGGTATACTCCCGCTCTTTAAATCGCAGCCCAAGAAACAGGTGAATTTCGTGAGCCAGCCTACGCCAGCCGTGCGTACCTTCCAAGACTTGATCCTCGCGCTCCAGCAATACTGGGCCGAGCAAGGTTGTGTGGTACTTCAGCCCTACGATATGGAAGTAGGCGCCGGCACTTTCCACACCGCGACTTTCCTGCGCGCCATCGGCCCGGAAACCTGGAACGCCGCGTACGTGCAGCCAAGCCGCCGTCCGACTGACGGCCGTTACGGCGAAAACCCGAACCGTCTGCAGCACTACTACCAGTTCCAGGTGGTCCTGAAGCCGAACCCGGACAACTTCCAGGAACTGTACCTGGGCTCCCTCAAGCATGTCGGCCTGGACCCGTTGGTCCACGACATTCGCTTCGTCGAAGACAACTGGGAATCGCCGACCCTCGGCGCCTGGGGTCTGGGCTGGGAAGTCTGGCTGAACGGCATGGAAGTGACCCAGTTCACTTACTTCCAGCAGGCGGGCGGCATCGAGTGCTACCCGGTGACCGGCGAGATCACTTACGGTCTCGAGCGTCTGGCCATGTACCTGCAAGGCGTGGATTCGGTCTACGACCTGGTCTGGGCTGACGGCCCGATGGGCAAAGTCACCTACGGCGACGTGTTCCACCAGAACGAAGTGGAGCAGTCCACTTACAACTTCGAACACGCCAACGTCGATAAGCTGTTCGAACTGTTCGATTTCTATGAAAGCGAAGCCAAGCGCCTGATCGAACTCGACCAGCCGCTGCCGTTGCCGAGCTACGAAATGGTCTTGAAGGCCTCGCATACCTTCAACCTGCTGGATGCGCGCCGGGCAATCTCGGTGACCGCGCGTCAGCAATACATTCTGCGCGTACGCGCTCTGGCGCGTTCCGTTGCGCAAGCCTACCTGCTGGCACGCGCCAAGCTGGGCTTCCCGATGGCGACCCCGGACCTGCGTGACGAAGTACTGGCCAAGCTGGAGGCAGCACAATGAGTGCGCAAGATTTTCTGGTTGAACTGGGCACCGAAGAACTGCCACCGAAAGCCCTGAACACCTTGGCTGAGGCGTTCCTCGCCGGTATCGACAAGGGCCTGCAAGCCGCTGGCCTGAACTACGAGACCAAAACCGTCTACGCCGCGCCGCGTCGTCTGGCGGTACTGATCACTTCGCTGGCTACCCAGCAACCTGATCGCAGCATCAACCTCGATGGCCCGCCACGCCAGGCCGCTTTTGATGCCGAAGGTAACCCGACTCAGGCCGCCCTGGGCTTCGCCAAGAAGTGCGGCGTCGACTTGAGCGAAATCGATCAAAGCGGCCCGAAACTGCGCTACAGCCAGAGCATCGCCGGCAAACCGACCGCGAGCCTGCTGCCGACCATCGTCGAAGACTCGCTGAACGACCTGCCGATTCCCAAGCGCATGCGCTGGGGCGCTCGCAAGGAAGAATTCGTGCGTCCGACCCAGTGGCTGGTAATGCTGCTCGGTGACCAGGTCATCGACTGCACCATCCTTGCCCAGAAGTCCGGCCGCGATTCCCGTGGTCACCGCTTCCATCACCCGCAAAGCGTGCGCATCACCTCGCCAGCCAATTACCTGGCCGACCTGCGTGCCGCTTACGTACTGGCCGACGCCAACGAGCGTCGCGAGATCATCAGCAAACGCACCGAAGAGCTGGCTACCCGCCAGGAAGGTACGGCGATCGTACCGCCAGCCCTGCTCGACGAAGTGACCGCGCTGGTTGAATGGCCGGTGCCGCTGGTGTGCTCGTTCGAGGAACGCTTCCTCGAAGTGCCACAGGAAGCCCTGATCACCACCATGCAGGACAACCAGAAGTACTTCTGCCTGCTGGATGCCGATGGCAAGTTGCTGCCACGTTTCATCACTGTGGCCAACATCGAGAGCAAAGACCCGCAGCAGATCATCGCCGGTAACGAGAAAGTGGTTCGCCCACGCCTGACCGACGCCGAGTTCTTCTTCAAGCAAGACAAGAAGCAGAAACTCGAAGAATTCAACCTGCGCCTGCAGAACGTGGTATTCCAGGAAAAACTCGGCAGCGTCTACGACAAGGCCGAGCGCGTATCGAAACTGGCTGCGTACATCGCCGCGCGCATTGGCGGCAACGCTTCGTGGGCTGCCCGCGCTGGCCTGCTGTCGAAGTGCGACCTGGCCACCGAAATGGTCGGCGAGTTCCCGGAGATGCAAGGTGTTGCCGGTTACTACTACGCCCTCAATGACGGCGAGCCGGAAGACGTCGCGCTGGCGCTGAACGAGCAATACATGCCGCGCGGTGCCGGTGCTGAACTGCCGGCGACCCTGACCGGTGCGGCCGTTGCGATCGCTGACAAGCTCGACACCCTGGTCGGTATCTTCGGTATCGGCATGCTGCCCACCGGCAGCAAAGACCCGTATGCCCTGCGCCGTGCGGCACTCGGCGTGCTGCGTATCCTGATCGAGAAGAAACTCGATCTCGACCTGAACGACGCCGTGGCCTTCGCCGTGAATGCGTTCGGTGCCAAGGTCAAGGCTGCCGGCCTCAACGAAGCCGTGCTGGAATTCATCTTCGACCGTCTGCGGGCGCGTTACGAAGACGAAGGCGTCGATGTCGCCACTTACCTGTCGGTGCGTGCCCTGAAGCCGGGTTCGGCGCTGGACTTCGACCAACGCGTACAAGCGGTGCAAGCCTTCCGCAAACTGCCGGAAGCGGCAGCGCTGGCGGCGGTGAACAAGCGTGTATCGAACCTGTTGAGCAAAGTCGAAGGCTCGGTACCGAGCGTGGTCGAAGCCAAGTACTTCGACAACGCCAACGAGTTCTCGCTGTACTCGGCGATCCAGCAAGCGGATCAGGCTGTCCAGCCGATGGCTGCGGCGCGCCAGTACAACGAATCGCTGGCACGTCTGGCGGCATTGCGCGAGCCGGTCGACGCGTTCTTCGACGCGGTGATGGTCAACGCCGATGACGCCAATGTACGGGCCAACCGTTACGCGCTGCTGGCGCGTCTGCGGGGCTTGTTCCTCGGTGTTGCCGACATTTCGCTGCTGGGTTGAGGGATTGCTGTTGAAACTGCTGATTCTCGATCGGGACGGAGTGATCAATTACGACTCCGACGCTTACATCAAGTCAGTCGCGGAGTGGATTCCGTTGCCCGGCTCGATCGAGGCGATTGCGCAGTTGAGCAAGGCCGGCTGGACGGTGGCGATCGCCACCAACCAGTCGGGCATTGCTCGCGGCTACTACGACCTCGCCACCCTCGACGCCATGCACGCGCGCCTGCGCGAGTTGGTGGCGGAGCAGGGCGGTGACGTCGGGCTGATCGTGTATTGCCCGCATGGGCCGGACGAAGGCTGCGATTGCCGCAAGCCGAAACCGGGGATGTTGAAAACCATTGCGGCGCATTACAACGTCGACCTGGCCAATGTCTGGTTCGTCGGCGACAGCCTTGGTGACCTGGAGGCCGCCAAAGCCGTCGATTCACAGCCAGTTTTGGTAAAGACCGGGAAAGGCGCAAAGACTCAGGGCAAAACCCTGCCGGTTGGCACTCTGATTTTTGACGATCTGGCGGCGATTGCCGCAGAACTTATCCACAACTAGAGTACTTCTGAAATTCCTGACCAGGGATTGATCGGGAGTGCGCTTGAACACTCGGGCATTGCCCCGTAACGGTAAACGTCACTATGTCGATACTGCGGGCCATCAGAATTTTTCTCTTTTACCTGCTGCTGGGCACCACCTCCCTGCTGTGGTGCAGCTTGAGTTTTTTTATCGCGCCGTTTTTGCCATTCAAGGCGCGCTATCGTTTTATCAACGTTTACTGGTGCCGTTGCGCCTTGTGGTTGACCAAGGTGTTCCTCGGTATTCGTTACGAAATCAAAGGCGCGCAAAACGTGCCTGACCGGCCCTGCGTGATTCAATCGAACCACCAGAGCACCTGGGAGACGTTCTTTCTCTCTGCTTATTTCTCGCCATTGAGCCAGGTGCTCAAGCGCGAATTGCTCTACGTGCCGTTTTTCGGCTGGGCCATGGCCATGCTGCGGCCGATCGCGATTGATCGCGACAACCCGAAAGCGGCGCTCAAGCAAGTCGCCGCCAAAGGTGATGAGCTGCTCAAAGACAACGTTTGGGTACTGATCTTCCCCGAAGGCACTCGTGTGCCTTACGGCACCATCGGCAAGTTTTCCCGAGGTGGCACCGCATTGGCTGTAAATGCTGCCCTGCCGGTACTGCCTATTGCGCACAATGCCGGTAAATTTTGGCCGAAATCCGGCTGGGCCAAGAAGCAGGGCGTCATCACTGTCATCATTGGTGAACCGATGTACGCCGAAGGGACTGGCCCGCGCGCCATCGCTGAGTTGAACGACCGGGTGCAAGCCTGGAACGAGAAGACTCAGCGCGAAATGGGTTCGCTGCCACCCGCCCCGCAGGCACCGGCTGCAAATGATCAAATCGCTGTCTGAGATTTTGTGGATAAGCTGTGTACGGTTTTCCTGAAAACGTCCTGAATACGATCGTAACTTACTGATTTATATATATATTTATTAATGGCTGAATATCCGTAAAAAGGTGCATAAGTTTTTTGGATGTAAAAAAACCGGCTGATATAGCCGGTTTTTTTATGAGCGAAACTCGTCGGTTCTGAGCATCCTTGCGAAACAAAAAGGCCAACGCAAGCGTTGGCCTTTTTGTCTGGCTGGGTTATCTACACTGGATCAGAAATCCAGGTTCGAAACCGCCAGCGCATTGCTTTCGATGAATTCACGGCGAGGTTCGACCGCATCACCCATCAGGGTGTTGAAGATCTGGTCTGCGCCAATGGCGTCTTCGATGGTGACTTTCAGCATGCGGCGCACGCTTGGGTCCATAGTGGTTTCCCACAGCTGATCCGGGTTCATTTCGCCCAGACCTTTGTATCGCTGGATAGTGTGGCGCTTGGTGCTTTCAGCCATCAGCCAGTCCAAAGCTTCCTTGAACTCGGTGACCGCTTTCTTGCGCTCGCCACGCTGGATGTAAGCGCCTTCGTCGAGCAGGGTGCTCAATTGAGCGCCCAGGGTGACTACGGTTTTGTAGTCGTTGCTGCCGAAGAAGTCGCGGTTGAAGGTGACGTAGTTCGACAGGCCGTGGGAGATCAGCTCGACCTCTGGCAGCCACACGCCACGTTCACGATCTTCACGCAGGCTGGCCTTGTAGACCAGACCGGACTTCTCGTTGGTGCGCAGACGGACCTCGTACTGAGCCAGCCAATCTTGCATCGCTGCATGATCGCCAAGCGTTTCCAGGCTGACGGCCGGCAGGTAGATGAAGTGCTCGGTCAGTTCCTGGGGGTACAGGCGCGACAGACGCTTGAGGGTCTTCATCACCATGCGGAAGTCATTCACCAGACGTTCCAGCGCTTCACCGGAAATGCCCGGGGCTTCTTCGTTCAGGTGCAGGCTCGCATCTTCCAGGGCCGACTGCGTCATGTACTCTTCCATGGCCTCGTCGTCTTTGATGTATTGCTCTTGCTTGCCTTTCTTGACCTTGTACAGCGGCGGCTGGGCGATGTAGATATAGCCACGCTCGATCAGCTCAGGCAACTGACGGAAGAAGAAGGTCAGCAGCAGGGTACGGATGTGCGAACCGTCGACGTCAGCATCGGTCATGATGATGATGTTGTGATAACGCAGTTTCTCAATGTTGTACTCGTCGCGACCGATACCGCAGCCCAGTGCGGTGATCAAGGTGCCTACTTCCTGGGAAGAGATCATCTTGTCGAAACGGGCTTTCTCGACGTTGAGGATCTTGCCCTTCAACGGCAGGATCGCCTGGGTCTTGCGGTTACGTCCCTGCTTGGCAGAGCCGCCCGCGGAGTCACCTTCCACGAGGTACAGTTCGGACAGCGCCGGGTCTTTTTCCTGGCAGTCAGCGAGCTTGCCCGGCAGGCCGGCGATGTCCAGTGCGCCTTTGCGGCGGGTCATCTCACGGGCTTTACGCGCAGCTTCACGGGCACGGGCGGCGTCGATCATCTTGCCGACGACCAGCTTGGCTTCGTTCGGGTTTTCCAGGAGGAAGTCGGAGAAATACTTGCCCATCTCCTGCTCGACCGCAGTCTTCACTTCGGAAGAGACCAGCTTGTCTTTGGTCTGCGAGCTGAACTTCGGATCCGGTACTTTCACCGAGATAATCGCGGTCAGGCCTTCACGGGCATCGTCACCGGTGGTGGCGACTTTATGCTTCTTCGCCAGGCCTTCGGCTTCGATATAGGTGTTCAGGTTACGCGTCAGTGCCGAACGGAAACCCACCAGGTGAGTACCGCCGTCGCGCTGCGGAATGTTGTTGGTGAAGCACAACAGGTTCTCGTTGAAGCTGTCGTTCCACTGCAGGGCGATTTCCACGCCGATGCCGTCTTCACGCTGGATGTTGAAGTGGAACACCTGGTTGACCGGGGTCTTGTTGGTGTTCAGGTATTCAACGAACGCGCGCAGACCACCTTCGTATTTGAACAGCTCTTCCTTGCCGCTGCGCTCATCCTTGAGGACGATACCCACACCGGAGTTGAGGAAGGACAGTTCACGAATGCGCTTGGCCAGGATGTCCCAGCTGAAGTGGATATTCTTGAAGGTTTCGCTGGAAGCCTTGAAGTGGATCTGGGTGCCGGTGGTTTCGCTGTCGCCAACGATGGCCATCGGCGCCTGAGGTACGCCGTGGACGTAGGTCTGTTCCCAGATCTTGCCGCTGCGGCGAACGGTCAACACCAGCTCTTCGGACAGCGCGTTCACTACCGAAACGCCTACACCGTGCAGGCCGCCGGATACTTTGTAGGAGTTGTCGTCGAACTTACCGCCAGCGTGGAGGACGGTCATGATGACCTCGGCGGCGGAAACGCCTTCCTCTTTGTGTACGTCTACCGGGATGCCACGGCCGTTATCTTTAACGGTGATGGACTCATCCGGGTGGATGATGATGCTGATGTCGTCGCAGTGACCGGCAAGGGCTTCGTCGATCGAGTTGTCGACCACTTCGAACACCATGTGGTGCAGACCGCTGCCATCGTCGGTGTCACCAATGTACATACCGGGACGTTTGCGTACGGCATCCAGGCCTTTCAGCACTTTAATGCTCGTTGAGTCGTACGTATTTTCTTCGCTCAATGCCTTCACTCCCGATGGTCGTGGGTCTGGGTGATACGGCCCTGTTCCACGTGGAACAAAGCGACTGGCGTTTCCGTCTGCCAGCCTTCCCTCAATAATTCATGATCTACACAGGTGATAAATACCTGGCAGCGTAAGTCTTCCAACAAGCGGCAAAGCGCGCGGCGGTGGTGCTCGTCCAGCTCGGACGGCAAGTCATCCACCAGATAAATACACTGACCGCGACGGGCCTGGCTGACCAAGTGCCCCTGGGCAATGCGCAATGCACAAACCACCAGCTTCTGCTGACCGCGGGACAAGATGTCCGCGGCGTTATGTGCGCCCAATCTGAGACGCAAATCAGCCCGTTGTGGCCCAGCCTGGGTATGGCCCATTTGCTGATCCCGTTGCAGGGACCCGGCAAGTACGGCGCTCAATTCACGGTCTTTGTCCCAGCCTCGGTAATAGCTGAGCGTCAAACCTTCGAGCTCAACCAGTTCACTCAAGGTTTGTTCAAAGACTGGTTTCAAGGCTTTGATGTAAGCGCGGCGGTATTCATCTATTTCAGCGCTGGCCTGGCACAGTTCTCTGTCCCAAACCGCTTGCGAAACGGCGTCAAGTGTACCATGCCGCAGCCAGGAGTTTCTCTGGCGCAAGGCCTTCTGCAAACGCTGCCAGGTGGCCATGAAGCGCGGTTCGACGTGGAACACGCCCCAGTCGAGAAACTGCCGGCGAATCTTCGGCGCGCCCTCGAGCAAGCGGAAGCTGTCGGGGTTGATCAACTGCAGTGGCAGGATCTCCGCCAGTTGCGCGGCGCTGCGGGCGTTCTGGCCATCGATACGGATCTGGAACTCGCCCTGACGGTCACGCGAGATGCCCAATGCGCTATGGCCACCCTCGGCCAATTCGACCTGACCGAACACGGTGCAGGCGAGTTGCTCGTACTGAATAACGGGGAGCAGCCGGGTGCTCCGAAACGAACGGGCAAGCCCCAGCAGATGAATGGCTTCCAGAACACTGGTTTTGCCGCTGCCGTTGGCGCCGTAAAGAATGTTGATGCGGGGGGAGGGGGAGAAGGTCACCGGGTGCAGATTGCGCACCGCGGTGACCGAAACACGACTTAAGGACATCCAGGGTCAGCTGATTACAGACGCATCGGCATGACAACGTAAGCCGAATCGTCGTTGTCGGACTCTTGCACCAGCGCACTGCTGTTGGAGTCGGACAGAATCAGACGAACCTGCTCGGTGGTCATCACGCCCAGCACGTCGAGCAGATAGCTGACGTTGAAGCCGATTTCCAGCGAACCGCCGTTGTATTCAACGCCCACTTCTTCTTCCGCTTCTTCCTGCTCCGGGTTGTTGGCCTGGATCTTCAACTGACCGCTGGCCAGTTGCAGACGGATACCACGGTACTTCTCGTTGGACAGAATCGCGGTACGGCTGAACGCTTCACGCAACGCCTGACGATCGCCCAGTACCAGCTTGTCGCCGCCCTTCGGCAGCACGCGCTCGTAGTCCGGGAATTTGCCGTCGACCAGTTTCGAGGTGAAGGTGAACTCGCCGGTGGTCGCGCGAATGTGGTGCTGACCCAGGACGATGCTGACGTTGCCGTCCGGCTCGGTGAGCAGACGCGCCAGTTCGAGAATACCTTTGCGCGGCACAATCACCTGATGGCGATCGGGCTGGCCGATATCGGCTTTCATCGAGCACATGGCCAGACGGTGACCGTCAGTGGCCACAGCGCGGATGATGCCTTCGGAAACTTCCAGCAGCATGCCGTTGAGGTAATAACGCACGTCCTGCTGAGCCATTGCGAAGCTGGTGCGTTCGATCAAGCGACGCAGTTTGCTTTGCTCAAGGCTGCAGGTCAGCGAACCCGGGCCTTCTTCAACGGTAGGGAAGTCGTTGGCCGGTAGGGTCGACAGGGTGAAACGGCTACGGCCGGCCTTGACCACCAGCTTCTGCTCGTCGACCTTGATGTCGATCAGGGCATCGTTGGGCAGGCTTTTGCAGATGTCCATCAGCTTGCGCGCAGGCACGGTGATGGAACCTGTTTCGGCCGGCTCTTCAAGTTGCACACGACCGACCAGTTCGACTTCAAGGTCAGTACCGGTCAGCGACAGTTGCTGGCCTTCGACTACCAACAGCACGTTGGAGAGTACCGGCAAGGTCTGTCGGCGCTCGACGACGCCTGCGACCAGTTGCAGGGGTTTCAACAGGGCTTCGCGTTGAATGGTGAAATGCATGGTCTAGTCCCTTGCCTTAATAAGCTGCGCTGGTGTTCATCAAGTGGTCAGTGTACGCAGCAGGTTCTTGTAGTCCTCGCGGATGTCCGCGTCGGATTCCTTAAGTTCGTTGATCTTGCGGCAGGCGTGCAGCACGGTCGTGTGGTCGCGGCCGCCAAACACATCGCCGATTTCCGGCAGGCTGTGGTTGGTCAGTTCCTTGGACAACGCCATGGCCACCTGACGCGGACGAGCGACCGAGCGCGAACGGCGCTTGGACAGCAGATCCGAGATCTTGATCTTGTAGTACTCGGCGACAGTGCGCTGAATGTTATCCACAGAGACCAGTTTGTCCTGCAATGCCAACAGGTCTTTCAAGGATTCGCGAATCAGCTCGATGGTGATATCGCGGCCCATGAAGTGCGAGTGGGCGATCACGCGTTTCAGCGCGCCTTCCAGCTCACGGACGTTGGAGCGAATGCGTTGGGCAATGAAGAACGCGGCGTCGTGCGGCAAGTCGACTTTGGCCTGGTCGGCCTTCTTCATCAAGATCGCCACGCGGGTTTCCAGTTCCGGCGGCTCGACGGCAACCGTCAGGCCCCAGCCGAAACGGGATTTGAGGCGCTCTTCGAGGCCTTCGATTTCTTTCGGGTAGCGGTCACTGGTGAGAATGACCTGCTGTCCACCTTCAAGCAGGGCGTTGAAGGTGTGGAAAAACTCTTCCTGCGAACGCTCTTTGCGGGCGAAGAACTGAATATCGTCGATGAGCAACGCATCCACCGAGCGGTAGAAACGCTTGAACTCGTTGATCGCGTTCAGTTGCAGCGCCTTGACCATGTCGGCCACGAAGCGCTCGGAATGCAGGTACACGACCTTGGCATTCGGGTTCTTCTTTAATAGGTGGTTACCCACCGCGTGCATCAAGTGGGTTTTACCCAGGCCGACGCCACCATAAAGGAAGAGCGGGTTGTAACCGTGCTTGGGATTATCCGCCACTTGCCAGGCTGCCGCGCGGGCGAGCTGGTTGGATTTACCTTCGACGAAGTTTTCGAAGGTAAATGTGCGGTTCAGGTAACTGGTGTGCTTGAGCGCGCCTTCGACCTGCACGGTGCGCTGTTCAGCGCGGACCGGGGCCTGTTGCGAGGCAGCACCGGACATCGGGTCGAAACTGTCGCGAGACGGTTCGTCGCTGACTTCCGGGCTTTTCTGCGTCGAGCGCTTGGCCGCCGGTGCTGGCGTATGAGTCGGTGCCGGCGCATTCACAGGCGCGGAATTTGCCTGGGCCTGGGATACCTGCGCGGCAGCCAGCGGCGCGTTCGGGGCGGCACGCGGAGCGGAACTGCGTTTGCTGCCTATTAATAAGGAAAGCGCCGGCGCCATGCCGTTGCCATGCTCATCCAGCAGTTCAAGGACGCGGCCCAGATACTTTTCGTTGACCCAGTCCAGCACAAAACGGTTCGGTGCGTAGACGCGCAACTCGTCGCCTTCGGCTTCGACCTGTAGTGGACGGATCCAAGTGTTGAATTGTTGGGCAGGCAGCTCATCGCGCAAAAGCTCCACGCACTGCTGCCAAAGTTCCACTGACACGGATATCCCCTAAGTTGAAAGCCGGTGAGGCAAAAACAAGCGGCCATTGTAACGATCAGGCGCCGACTTATCCACACGAAGGTTGTTCATCCACCAAGAAGAATCAACGCTTTATAGGGAAAAAAGGCGACCAATGGTCTGTGCATAAGCTCTGTGGATAACCGCCTCTAAGGGCACTGGACAACTGGGGGTTGAACTCGGTGGATAACCTGCCTGTGGATAACAGGCCATTCCACGCACAGGTTATCCGATAGCGCAGCACAGGCTGAACACGGTTTTCCACTGTAGTTGTCATTCTCTGTACATCACGTCGAACAAGGCCTGATAGCACTTATCCACAGAAGAGGGCGACCCTAGCTTTTATAAGCTTTACAGAAAAGCTTTAAATAATTCCCTTCTTTATTTTTATGTATGGCGAACAGGCTTTCAGCCAAATAGGCCCCTGAGATCTATTTATAAGGAAACGTTGGTTGGAAATTGACCTGAAGGCTTGCTTTCTCTAGAATCCCCGGTCTCTTAAAACGGGGGCCATTCCGGCCCGTTGTGGACGAACCAGGTAACACGACAATGAAACGTACTTTCCAACCAAGCACTATCAAACGCGCTCGTACCCACGGTTTCCGTGCTCGCATGGCTACCAAGAACGGTCGCGCAGTCCTGTCGCGTCGTCGCGCCAAAGGTCGTGCGCGTCTGGCAGTTTGATAATCCGGTACTGGAGGTGAGTCAGGACTTCAGTCGGGAAAAGCGTCTGCTTACCCCCCGGCATTTCAAGGCAGTCTTTGACTCCCCTACCGGCAAGGTTCCGGGGAAAAATCTCCTGCTCCTTGCACGCAACAACGATCTTGATCACCCCCGTCTCGGGCTGGTTATCGGGAAAAAGAGCGTAAAGCTCTCCGTTGAGCGCAATCGCCTCAAGCGTTTGATGCGCGAATCGTTCCGTCTGCACCAGGATTCACTGGTCGGCTGGGATATCGTTATCGTCGCGCGCAAAGGTCTGGGCGATGTAGAAAACCCCGAATTGATTCAGCATTTCGGCAAGCTCTGGAAGCGTCTGGCACGCAGCAAGCCAGTTCCAGAAGTCAAAACCGAAACTGTAGGGGTAGACAGTCCAGATGCGTAAACTGGCCCTCGTTCCGATCCAGTTTTATCGCTATGCCATTAGTCCTTTGATGGCCAGCCACTGTCGTTTCTACCCCAGTTGTTCCTGCTACGCGTATGAAGCCATTGAAAATCATGGCCTTCTGCGCGGTGGCTGGCTGACCTTTCGTCGTTTAGGTCGCTGTCATCCGTGGAATCCCGGTGGTTATGACCCGGTTCCACCTATCCCTACCTCCCGTTCTTCTTCGATGGCCGAGTAATCATGGATATCAAACGCACGATCCTGATCGTCGCCCTGGCAATCGTGGCCTACGTTATGGTTCTTAAATGGAACCAGGACTATGGTCAGGCTGCTTTGCCGACTCAGAATGTTGCTTCCAGTACGACTACATCCGGTTTGCCGGACACCGCCACTGGCAATAATGCTGCCGCCAGTGACGATATTCCGCGCGCCGCTAGCGATACCAGCGCACCTGCCGAAACGCCGGTAGCCGCCAGCAAGGATCTGATCCAGATCAAAACCGACGTGCTCGATCTCGCGATCGATCCACAAGGTGGCGATGTTGCTCAACTGACCTTGCCTCTGTATCCACGTCGTCAGGATCGTCCTGATGTTCCGTTCCAGCTGTTCGATAACGGCGGCGAACGTGTTTATCTGGCACAAAGTGGTCTGATCGGCACCAATGGCCCGGATGCAAATCCGGCCGGTCGTCCGGTTTACTCCTCGGAGAAGAAGACTTATCAACTGGCTGACGGTCAGGATCAACTCGTCGTTGACCTGAAATTCAGCAAGGACGGCGTTAATTACATCAAGCGTTTCACCCTGAAACGCGGCCTGTATGACGTAACCGTTTCGTATCTGATCGACAACGAGAGCGCTCAACCCTGGTCTGGCGCGATGTTTGCCCAACTCAAGCGTGACGCCAGCGGTGACCCATCCTCGACTACGGCCACCGGTACTGCCACTTATCTGGGCGCTGCCCTGTGGACAAGTAACGAGCCGTACAAGAAAGTGTCCATGAAAGACATGGACAAGGCCCAGCTGAAGGAAACAGTCAGCGGTGGTTGGGTTGCCTGGTTGCAGCATTACTTCGTGACTGCGTGGATTCCGGCCAAGGGCGAAAACAACGTCGTCCAGACCCGTAAAGACAGCAAAGGCAACTACATCATCGGTTACACCGGTCCGGCAATTACTGTCGCGCCAGGTGCCAAAGTTGAAACCGGCGCTGTTCTGTACGCCGGTCCGAAAAGCCAGGCTGTGCTGAAACAGTTGTCCCCAGGTCTGGAACTGACCGTCGACTACGGCATTCTGTGGTTCATTGCTCAGCCAATCTTCTGGCTGCTGCAACACATCCACGCCATTGTTGGTAACTGGGGCTGGTCGATCATCTTTCTGACCATGCTGATCAAGGGTCTTTTCTTCCCTCTGTCGGCTGCCAGCTACAAGTCGATGGCGCGTATGCGTGCCGTTGCGCCGAAACTGGCTGCTCTGAAAGAGCAACATGGCGATGACCGGCAGAAAATGTCGCAAGCCATGATGGAGCTGTACAAGAAAGAGAAGATCAATCCGCTGGGCGGCTGCTTGCCGATCCTCGTGCAGATGCCGGTTTTCCTTTCGCTGTACTGGGTTCTGCTGGAAAGCGTGGAAATGCGCCAGGCGCCGTTCATGCTGTGGATCACTGACCTGTCGATCAAGGATCCATTCTTCATTCTGCCGATCATCATGGGCGCAACCATGTTTATCCAGCAGCAGCTGAACCCGACTCCTCCGGATCCGATGCAGGCGAAGGTCATGAAAATGATGCCAATCATCTTCACCTTCTTCTTCCTGTGGTTCCCGGCTGGTCTGGTGCTGTACTGGGTTGTGAACAACTGCCTGTCCATCACTCAACAGTGGTACATCACGCGTAAAATCGAACGGGCTACCAAAGCAGCCGCTTGATTTACACTGTGGATAACCACTCAAAACGCCCCCTAGTGGGGCGTTTTGCTATCTGTCACTTTTGTCTGGATTCCGGTTAATGAGCGCACCTCGTGAAACCATCGCAGCTGTCGCCACCGCCCAAGGTCGCGGTGGTGTGGGCATCGTCCGTATTTCCGGGCCGTTGGCCAGTGTTGCAGCGAAAGCCATCAGCGGCCGCGAACTGAAACCGCGTTACGCCCATTACGGGCCATTTTTCAGTGATGATCAGCAAGTACTGGATGAAGGTCTGGCGCTGTATTTCCCTGGGCCGAACTCGTTTACCGGCGAAGACGTACTGGAACTGCAGGGTCACGGTGGCCCGATCGTTCTGGATATGTTGCTCAAACGCTGCCTGGAACTCGGCTGCCGTTTGGCTCGTCCGGGTGAGTTCAGCGAACGCGCGTTCCTCAACGACAAACTCGACTTGGCCCAGGCCGAGGCGATTGCCGATTTGATCGAAGCAAGTTCTGCACAGGCTGCGCGGAATGCCCTGCGTTCGTTGCAAGGCGCGTTCTCGCAACGTGTGCATAACTTGACCGAACAATTGATTGGCCTGCGCATCTACGTCGAAGCCGCCATCGACTTCCCGGAAGAAGAAATCGATTTCCTTGCCGATGGTCACGTGTTGAGCATGCTCGACAAGGTGCGCGATGAGTTATCCACCGTACTGCGTGAGGCCGGGCAAGGTGCTTTGCTGCGGGACGGCATGACCGTGGTGATTGCCGGTCGTCCGAATGCCGGCAAGTCCAGTCTGTTGAACGCGTTGGCCGGCCGTGAAGCCGCCATCGTTACCGAGATTGCCGGTACCACTCGTGACATCCTGCGCGAACATATCCACATTGACGGCATGCCGCTGCACGTTGTCGATACTGCGGGTTTGCGTGACACCGATGATCATGTGGAAAAGATCGGTGTAGAGCGGGCATTGAAAGCCATCGGTGAGGCCGATCGGGTGTTACTGGTCGTCGACGCCACCGCGCCGGAAGCACTCGATCCGTTTGCGCTGTGGCCGGAATTCCTCGAAACCCGACCGGATCCGGCGAAAGTCACGCTGATTCGCAACAAGGCCGATCTGACCGGCGAAGCGATTGCCCTGGAAACCAGTGAAGACGGCCATGTGACGATCAGTCTGAGTGCCAAGTCGGCCGGTGAAGGACTGGACCTGTTGCGCGATCATCTCAAGGCCTGCATGGGTTACGAGCAAACCTCGGAAAGCAGCTTCAGTGCGCGCCGCCGACATCTGGAGGCTTTGCGCCACGCCAGTGCGGCGCTGGAACACGGTCGCGCCCAGCTAACCCTGGCTGGCGCCGGTGAATTGTTGGCTGAGGATTTACGTCAGGCCCAGCACTCTCTGGGTGAAATCACCGGGGCATTCAGCTCCGATGATTTACTGGGGCGGATATTTTCGAGTTTTTGTATAGGCAAGTAAAAAAAGGGCTGGGGATAGGTTATCCACAGCCCTTTTTCTGACTGTTACTTACCAGTTATAGGTAATCGAGCCCAGTAACGTTCGGCTTTCGCCCCAATAGCACCGCCCCGCATCATTACACCCAGCCACATACTCCTTGTCGAAGACGTTCTTTGCATTCACGTCGACCGTCCAGTTGCGATCAATCTGATAACCCACGGCCGCATCCACCAGGGTGACATCACCCGCATCCAGCTTTCCGTACAGGGACGGCGCCGTGTAGGCGAACGCGCTGTCGAAGTACCGCACACCGCCACCTGCATACAGTCCCTTGAGGCTGCCTTCGAGGAAGCGATACTTGGCCCAAACCGACGCCTGATTGCGCGGAACCCCCGTCATCTGGTGATCCTTCACCAGCGAAGTGGCGGAGTCCTTGGTGATGCGTGCATCGGTGTAGGTGTACGCGGCAGTGACATTGAGGTTCTGCGTCAGGTTGCTGTTGAGCTCCAGTTCGACACCTTTGGAGCGGCTTTCACCCACTTGGCGGTAGCTCGACGTGGTGGCGTCGAAGTAGGTGTCGTCCTTTTTGCGCAGGTCATAGACCGATGCAGTGAACGCTGTATCCCAGCCGATCGGTTCGTACTTGAGGCCCACTTCATACTGGCTGCTGGTGATCGGGTCGAGCGGCGCGCCGGCATTGGAAATCTGCTGCACCGGCACAAACGAGGTGGAATAGCTGACATACGGCGTCATGCCATTGTCGAACTGGTACATCACCCCGCCCTGATAAGTGAACTTCTTGTCCTCGGAACTGATGTCGCTGGACTGAGCCACCTTGTCGCGGAAATCACTGTCGACCCAATCCTGACGGCCACCGAGCAGGAACAGCCAGTGGTCATACTTGCTCTGGATCTGTGCATAAACGCCTTTCATCTGCTGCTCAAGCAAGGTGTTTTGCACCGCTATCGGCGTCGTCGGCTCGCGCAGGTAAACCGGGTTATATATGTCGATTGGCCCGACGAAGCCTGCATTCCAGTCCTGATTGAAGGAAGTGCGATCAAAGCTGCCGCCAAACAGTACGGTGTTTTCCAGACCACCCACCTGGAATTTGCCCTCCACTTGGTTATCCAGCGAGTACACCATCGATTTGTTGAAGCGATCGTAGGCGGTCATGTTCAGGCGTGTGCCGAAGCCTGCGTTGTTGAGATTGCCCGGCCAGGTTTCATGTCGGGTGATACGCGACTGCATGTAGCGCGAGTTCTGGCGGAATTGCCAGTCGTCGTTGAACGAATGGCTGAATTCGTAACCTGTGCTCCAGGTTTCCCGTTCAAAGGTGTTCCAGTCCGGGTCGCCGAGCATGGTGCCTTTGGATAACTTGCCGTGGGGGTTGCTCAGCAAAGTCCCGGCGGCCGGTAGTCCAAGTTCCATGTTGGTGTGATCCTTCTGGTAGTTGGCCAGTAGGGTCAGCGTGTTGTAATCGTCGAAATTCAGGGTCAGGGATGGCGCGATGTAAATGCGGTCGTCCGGAACGTGATCGGTCTGGGTGTCGGACTTGCGCCCAAGCATCACCACACGGCCAAGTACGTTGCCGCTGTCATTAAGCGCACCGGACACGTCGACACCCAATTGGCGACGATTGTTGGAACCGTAGCCCAGCTGCACCTCGCCCTGGGGGCGGCAGTCGGGCGTTTGCTCACGATGTTGACCAGGCCACCAGGGGCGTTTTCGCCATAAAGCAATGAGGAAGGACCGCGAAAAATCTCTACCCGCTCCAGCCCGTACGGTTCGGTGCTGGTGTCGTACCGATTGCCTTGCACCCGCAAGCCATCTCGCAAAAGACCATATCCATAGTCGGTAGCGTTAAAACCACGGATGAAAAACAGGTCGCCGGCGAGGCTATCGCCCGCGGCAAAGGGCGGCGCAAAAATGCCGGGGACGTAACCCAGCACATCGGTAAGGGTCTGGGATTTTTGATCCCTGATCCGCTGACTGGTGACCACCGACACCGAGCGCGGAGTTTCAGACAGCGGTGTGCTGGTCTTGGTCCCGACTCGACTATTTTTTGCGTTGTAGCCAATGTCTGCCGAGTAGTCGAGGCTCATTTGACCAGGTTGCGCGGCATTGATATTGGTGGCGCCCAGGACCAGGGGTCCATTCTCTGGTACTGACTGGAGTGTGTAGCTGCCGGGAGCACTCGGCACCGCCTGCAACCCAGAGCCTTCGAGTAACACCTGGAAACCCTCATCGATCGAGTAGTTACCTGCCACCCCCCGGTTCGCAACCGAGCGGTCTGCTGCGGCGAGAACGACAGGATCACATTGGCCGCCGCCGCGAACTGACTCAGCGCTCCATCCAGTGGTCCCGCGTCAATGGTAAAGCGTTGAGAAGAATTGGCTGCCATTGCGTGGGGTGTCAGCAGGCAACCTGCAGCACTGGTCATCAATAAACCGTAGGCGAGGCAGTGGTGGGAAAAACGCTTGCGGAACGTAGGAAGACGCATGAGTGGATGAGCCCTGAAGGTGGCGAAAAGCCGCGTGAGTCGCGATTACCTGTAGGGCCGTGTCAGGATAAAAAAGATAACCCTGTCGCTACCTATTTTTCTCCAGGCTCAGCCAGCGTGACCGACCGACACCCAGTAACGGGTGAAATAGCGCACGCTAATGGGCAAGGAGGCTTGCAGATTGGCCAGCACAGCGTCGGTAGCGTCCAGTCGAAAAGTCCCGGAAACCCGCAACTTCGCAGCCCCTCATCACAGTGGATAACGCCCGGCCGATATCGAGCCAGTTCCCCCAGAACCTCACCCAGCGGGGTATCCAATCACGATGAGCTGGCCGTTGATCCAGGCTGCTTGCGATGACCTATAAGGGTGAATGGCACCTAAGCGGTCACTGCGCAAATCGATGCCTTCTCCTGCCTGGAGTATTCGCGAACCAGTGGAAGCCCTGGTTGGTCGCACGTTCACCCGGTCCTCCAATACACCAACACGTGTCGAGCCTGAAAATTGCTGCACCGAAAAACGTGTGCCCAACGCCTGTATCCGACCATCGCGGGTTTCGACGATGAAGGGCCGTTGGTCGCCGAGCTTGCCAGTGCTTACAAGAATTTCCCCGGAGCGCAATCGAATCAACCGTTGCTGATCATCGAACAGCACATCCACTGCGGTCTGGGTGTTCAGGTGCAACTGAGTACCATCGGCCAGCTCGATTTCCCGGCGTTGACCCACCTTGGTTGAGTAATCCGCCCAGACGTTACCCAGCGTCGTGTATTTCTGAGCGTTCCAACCGACATAGCCGGTGCCGGCGCCTAACAGCAAGAGTTTGAGCATCTGCCGACGATTTTGGCCAGGAGTCAGGGCGCGTCTAGCCAGATCCCTGGGCATTGTCCCCAAGTGCCTTTGCATTTGCTCCAGCTGGTTCCACGCGGCGAGGTGCGCTGGATTGCTGTCCACCCACCGCTGCCAGGCTTGTTGCTGTGCTGGCGTAGGCGGTTCGGCCTGGAACTGCACGTACCAGCCAGCAGCCGCTTCGAACACTTGACGATCCGGCGCCGTAGCCATCACAGGCCTGCGATGATCAAGGAACATTCGGTAAGAGCACGGACCATGTGTTTCTTCACTGTTGTCAGCGACACTTTGAGCTCTGCTGCAATCTGTTGATAAGTCAGCCCCTCAATCTGCGACAGCATAAAGATTCGCTGCGTGCGTATTCCCAGGCTGGCCAGGGCTTTATCCACAGCTATCAGGGTTTCGATAATGAGCGCCTTGTCCTCCTCACTGATGACCATAATTTCGGGCCTGGCTGCCAATGTTTCCAGGTAGGCCAGCTCGATAGCGCGTCGACGATAACGGTCAATCACCAACCCTCTGGCTACCGTTGCCAGATAGTCACGGGGTTCGCGAATGTGCATGGCACTACGTGAGCCCAGGATGCGCACAAAGGTGTCATGTGCGACATCCGCGGCATCGCACGCATCATGCAGCTTGCCCTTGAGCCATCCATACAACCAGGAATGGTGCTGCTCGTAGATGTGCTGAACGGCTGCCGTATGGGTGGGTAGGGACATAAGGGCATCAGGCTGGTTAATGATAATGCCTATTATTAGCTTCCACTGCGCCGTCCCACAATAGTGATCAGCACGCAAAGCTCCCCTTCAAATCTACTTTTTTCAATCGCTCGCGCCCGGCGGGAAGGTGTCTGGGGGGCGTTTTTTTGCCGTCATTTCTAGAAAACTTCAAAAAACTGTGGATTAAGCCCTGTGAATAACTGCCACTGAGGTCAGTTGGTAACAGGGCTTCAAAACTGGATATAACCCACTCTGTGGATAACCACCCCTTTCATCCACAGGCTTACAGCGGTTATCCAAGGGCCTCATCGGCACATGGCCACAGGGTTTTGAAACTCTGTACATATTGAATATAAAGGCCTGTAGCAATCTATCCACAGAAATCATGCTCAGTAGAAATAAACATAAAAACAAAGGTTTTATAAATTTCTCTCTTTTTTATTCTTTTAACCTCGAGTTCTCCACAGCTGGTTAAATTTTGTGCAAAGGGTTCTTTAGGAAGGGCGAAGTCCCTATACTTGCCGACCAGGTCCAAAAACCTGATCTCAAACTATTCCTGAATTACCTACTTAAGCAGGCACGAGGTGCGTGGTGGATTTCCCTTCCCGTTTTGAAGTGATCGTCATCGGCGGCGGTCATGCCGGTACCGAGGCAGCACTGGCGTCAGCACGTATGGGGGCAAAAACCCTGTTGCTGACGCATAACGTGGAAACCCTCGGTGCCATGAGTTGCAACCCGGCTATCGGGGGCATTGGCAAAAGCCACCTGGTCAAGGAAATCGATGCCCTCGGCGGCGCGATGGCCATGGCTACCGATAAGGGCGGCATCCAGTTTCGCGTGTTGAACAGCCGCAAAGGCCCAGCCGTACGGGCGACCCGTGCGCAAGCTGACCGTATTTTGTACAAGGCAGCTGTCCGCGAAATCCTGGAAAACCAGCCGAACCTGTGGATATTTCAACAAGCGGCCGATGACGTCATCGTCGAGCAGGATCAGGTGCGTGGTGTCGTTACCCAAATGGGCCTGCGCTTTCTGGCAGATTCGGTGGTACTGACCACCGGCACCTTCCTGGGTGGACTTATCCAC